>CAZONS010000111.1:0-10197 GCA_964581195.1 uncultured Thiobacillus sp.
CCTCGGCGCCGCTGGCGTATCGCACCGGCCAGCGCGGCGGCATGATGATCCTGCGGGATGTCACCGACCGGGTGGCGGCGGAGCGCCAGCGCCAGCGGGCGGAGGAGGAACTGCGCCTGCACGCCACGGTGCTGCGCGCCTTCCATGAAATCAGTTCGGCGCCTGAATTGAGCCTGGAGGAGAAACTGCACCGGCTGTTGCGTCTCGGTTGCGCGCAGTTCGGCCTGCCGGTGGCCATCCTGGCGCGCATCGATGGCCAGTGTTTCAGCATCGAGGACGCGGTCAGCGACGATCCCGAATACGGGGTCGGCACCACCCGGGACCTGGACCAGACCTATTGCAGCGCCACCGTGTTCACCACCGAGCCGGTGGCGTTCGAACACGCCGCGCGCAGCGCGTGGCGCGAGCACCCCAGCTATCGCAAGCATCCGATGGAGGCATACATCGGCGTGCGCGTGCTGGTCGATGGCGGGCTGTACGGCACGCTGTGCTTCGCCAGCCCGTCGCCGCGGCCGTCGCCGTTTAGTTCCGCCGACCGCGAAACCCTGAAATTGATGGCGCAATGGGTCGGCGGCGAATTGCAGCGGGAGCGCGCCGAGGCGCACATGCGCAAGCTGTCCAGCGCGCTGGAGCAGGCGGCGGATTCGGTGATCATCACCGACCGCGAACGGCGCATCGAATACGTCAATCCGGCGTTCGAACTGCTGACCGGCTATCAGCGCGGGGAAGTGGTGGGCCTGAAGACCTATTTCCTGCGCTCGGGCGTGCATGACGAGGCGTTCTATCAGGATCTCTGGCGAGTGATCGGCGGCGGCGGCGTCTATCGCGGCGTCATGGTCAATCGCAAGAAGGACGGCAGCATCTTCCACGAACAGAAGACCATCAGCCCGCTCAAGGACGACCAGGGCGAGATCACCCATTTCATTTCCACCGGCCACGACATCACCGACCTGGTGCGGGCCGAGGAACAGGACCGTCTGCACAAGGCGGAACTGGCGCACGTCGGTCGCCTGAGCATCCTCGGCGAGATGACCTCCGGCCTGGCGCACGAGCTGAACCAGCCGCTGTGCGCCATCACCACCTACGCCCAGACCTGTTTGCGCATCATCCAGGCCGGCGACTGCAAGCCGGAGGAAGTCCGCTACGGGTTGGAACAGGTGGTGCGCCAGGCCGAGCTGGGCGGCGCCATCTTCCGCCGCCTGCGCAATTTCGCGCGCAAGGGCGACCTCCACCCGCAACGGGTCGATCTGCGCGACGTGATCGATGAGGTGGCCGGCTTCATCAGCGCCGAAGAGCGGCAGCAGGAGGCGCGGCTGCGGCTGGAGATCGCGCGACGATTGCCCGCCGTGCTGGCCGATCCGATCCAGATCGAACAGGTGATGTTGAACCTGGTGCGCAACAGCATGGACGCGATGGCGGCGGTCAAGCCGCGGCAGCGCGAGATCGTGATCAAGGCGGCCCGCCAGCAGCGCCATCTGGTGCGCGTCTGCATCGGCGACAGCGGCCCGGGCTGCCCGCCGGAGGCCGTGGACCGCCTGTTCGAGCCGTTCTACACCACCAAGCCCACGGGCCTGGGCATCGGCCTGGTCATCAGCCAGAACATCATCGACGCGCATGGCGGCCGGCTCTGGCTGGAGGCCAATTCCCCGGCCGGCGCCACCTTCTGCTTCACCTTGCCTGGCGCCGGGAGCGGCCAACATGAAAAACGTCTCGGTTAAACCCGCCACGGTCTACATCGTCGATGACAACCCGGCGGTGCGCGATGCCATCCGCTGGCTGGTGCGGCAGGTCGGCCTCGATGCCCAGACCTTCGCCTCGGCGCAGGAATTCCTCGCCGCCTTCAAACCCGGCATGCGCGGCTGCCTGGTGCTGGACATCCGCATGCCGGGCCTGAGCGGGCTGGATCTGCAGGACCGGCTGGTCCAGTCCGGCATCCAGTTGCCGGTGATCATCGTCACCGGCCACGGCGATGTGCCGATCACCGTGCGGGCGATGAAGGCGGGCGCCTTCGAATTCCTGCAGAAGCCGTTCAACGACCAGGCCCTGCTCGACGCCATCCAGGCGGCGCTGGAAAAGTACGACGCGCTCTGGCGGCAGGAGGACAAGCGCAGCCAGGCCAGCCGCAGCCTCGCGGTGCTGACCCCGCGCGAGCGGGAAGTGCTCGACCTGCTGCGCCACGGCAAGCCGAACAAGGTCATCGCCGCGCTGCTGGATCTGTCGGTGCGCACGGTGGAGGGCCATCGCGCCAACATCATGGACAAGATGGGCGTGCGCTCGCTGGGCCAGTTGATCGAACTGGCGGTGAAGTCCGATCCCGAGGGCTGACGCGCGTCGCGGCGCACGGAATCCGACCGCTACGCTCGCCGCCGGCCTCGCCGGCAATCACATCCCCACCCCCGTAATACCACGCGCATTCCCGTAATTTTTCGGATTTTTCGCGTGCTGATCGAAACGTATAAATCGTCTCAGACGGTGCGTTTCGCGTTTCGGTCACCCCCTCCTTCGCTGGCCTGGACGCGGGATACATCGTCAACCATCACCCCACGTATCGAGGAACAAAGGAGCCACATCATGCGCAGTCTCGTCTTTGGACATCTGGTTTATCTGTATACGCCACTCGGCATCCTCGCCTGCCTGCTCGGCATCCTCATGGGCGGCGACTGGGTCTGGGTCGGCATGGGCATCTTCGGCTTCAACATCGTCATGGATACCCTCACTTCCGCCTTCCACACCAAGGGCGCGGCGACCAACACATCCGGCGAGCCGGTCGGTTCCGGCACCATTCTCAACCTGATGATGTACTTCCAGCTGATCAGCTTCATCGCGCTGCAGATGGCGCTGGCCTGGCGGGTCTATCAGTACGTCGCCGGCGTGCCGATCGAAACCCTGACCTGGAACGGCTATGAGTACGAGAACGGCATCACCGGTCTCGGGCTGATCATCGCCACCATCGGCGCCGGCATGCACCAGGGTCTGGGCATCATGTTCGGCCATGAACTGGCGCACACCAAGGGCGTCGGCTTCCTGATCTCGCGCATGATGATGGCGCTGTCCGGCACCGCGCACTTCTGCTTTGCCCACGTCTACAACCATCACCTGGAACTCGGCCGCGCCTGGATGGGCCCGGAAGGCAACAGGATGGGCGACGACACCGACCCGGCCACCGCGCCGCGTGGCCGCAGCCTCTACAAGCACTTCCTGATCTCGCACATCGGTCAGTCCTACTTCGGCATCATGACCGAGAGGAAACGCCTCAAGCGCATGGGCAAGTCCTTCCTTTCCCTGTCCAACCGCTGGATTCGCGGCTATCTGATGAGCCTCCCGACGGTCGCGCTGTTCCTCGGCGCCGGCTATCTCGCCGGCGGCGCGGATGGCGCCCTGATCGGCCTGGCCGCGATGGGGGTGGTGTGGGTGATCTCCAACTTCGAGCTGGAAGCCCTGAACTACATGGAGCACTACGGCCTGATCCGGGTGAAGGGCCAGCCGATCGAGTATCGCCACTCCTGGGACAACGACAACGCCTTCACCAGCTGGGCCTTCATCGAGATCGGCCGCCAGGCGGACCACCACGACCGCGGCGAAACCCACTTCTGGGAGCTGTCCAGCGTCGGCACCCAGTCCTCGCAACATGGCGCGCCCAACGCGATGATCGGTTACTACACCGAATTCGTCCTGGCCCTGGTGCCGCCGCTGTGGCACGCGGTCTACAAGAAGAAGCTGGCCATCTGGGACCGCGATTTCGCCAGCCCCGAGGAACGCAGGATCGCCCAGATGATCAACAAGAAAGTGGGTTACGAAGTCGACCTCGACGACATCCGCGGCCGCAAGCTGGAAGTCGATTACGCCATGTAATGCCCGCTGTCGGCGCCGCTCAACGGGGCGGCGCCAACCACCCAAGGAGTTACACATGAACGCACCCACCGAAACCATCGTCCAGAACGACACCCTCTACGCCCGCCTCGGCGGCCGTCCCGGCATCGAGGCCATCGCCTCCGACATCTGGGACAACCACATCAAGAACCCGATCATCAACAACCGTTACGCCGCCAGCGACCCGGCGACCGTCAAGCGCCTGGTGACGGAACTGTGCTGCGCCGGATTCGGCGGCCCGGAGACCTATACCGGCAAGGACATGGTCACCGCGCACAAGGGCATGAACATCAACGAGGCCGAGTTCATCGCGGTCTGCGACGACGTGCTCAAGGCGCTGGACATGAACAAGGCCGGGCAGCGGGAAAAGGATGAGGTGCTGTGCATCCTGTATTCGCTGAAGGATCAGGTCGTCCATCTGTAATCGCGGCGGGCGTCGTCTGGCGACGCCCGTTCGCCCCCCACAAGGAGTCCGCCGTGTTCGGTTTTTTCTCTCGCAAGGGCCCCAACAGCGCGCGCATCTCGCCGAGTGGCGCGACCATCGCGGTCGCGCCCGGCGACAACCTGCTCAAGGCCGCGCTCAACCAGGGGCTGGCCTGGCCGCACAACTGCCGCGTCGGCAGTTGCGGCCAGTGCCGCGCCCGTCTGGTCAGCGGCAAGATCAAGCCACTCAACGATTTCAGCTATGTCCTCAACAAGGAGGAACTCGACGCCGGCATGATCCTGGCCTGCCAGTGCGCCTTGCGCGGCGATGTCGAGGTCGAGGTCGCCCTCGATCAGCCCGCGACCGCCCTGTCGCAACCCAGGACCGTGGCCGGCGTGATCGCCCGGACGCGACCGCTCACCCACGACATCCTGGAAGTCCGCATCCGCCTGGACGAAGCCATGCCCGCCTACCTGGCCGGGCAGTACGCCGAGCTGTCGGTGCCGGGCGTGATCGACACGCCGCGTTCCTATTCCTTCGCCAGCGCGCCGGAAAACGAGGAAGCGGGGCACGTCAGTTTCCATATTCGCCATGTGTTCGAGGGGGAGATGACGAGTTGGCTGCACGGTGGCCAGCGCGAGGGCGAACGGGTCAGCGTCACCGGCCCCTTCGGCTCGTTCTGGCTGCGCGAATCGACGGCGCCGATGCTGTGCATCGCCGGCGGCAGCGGCATGGCGCCGATCAAGGCGCTGCTGGAACAGGTCTCGCGCCAGGGGTTCCAGCGCAAGGTCACCTATGTGTTCGGCGCCCGCACCCGCGAGGACCTCTACTGCCTCGATCAGATGCGGGCGATCAAGGCGCGCGGCAATGGTCAGTTCAACTTCATCCCGGTGCTGTCGCGCGAGCCGGACGACAGCGACTGGAGCGGCCTGCGCGGCCACTGCACGGATATCCTGACGACGCAGACCGCGGACCTGGCCGACAGCCACGCCTATCTGTGCGGGCCGCCGGCGATGATCGACAGCGCCATCGAAAGGCTGACCGGCGCCGGGGTGAGCCAGGAACACATCTTCCACGACAAGTTTCTCGATGCCTCGCACATGCGGGGTGGCCGCAACTGACCCGGATGGGTGGGGGCGGGACAAAGTGTTCCATGCCGTCCCGACGGCGTGACGCGGCGCCGTTCGCTCCAGGCGTGAAACCGCGCCATTCCCGGCCTTTCCGGGCGGGTGCGTTTCTTGCTGGGGAACGTACCGGATGTCACTACACGCCGGAGCCGTCTTGCCCTCCATCGCCTTTACGCCCGCCTGGACCCTGTTGTGGCCGACCCTCGGCCTGATGGCCGTCGTGCTGGCCTATGTCGTCCGTCTCAATCTGCGTCTGGTCCAGTCCAAGCGGGTGCTGGAAGCCCAGGTCGGTGAGCGCCGCCGCGCCGAGGAGAGGCTGGCGGCCAACGAGAACCACCTGCGCCAGATCATCGCCTCCGAGCCGGAGTGCGTGAAGCTGCAGAGCCGGGACGGCATCCTGCTGGAGATGAATCCGGCCGGGCTCAATCTGGTGGAAGCCGGCGCGCCCGGCGAGATCGTCGGCACCTCGGTCTACAGCATCATCGCCCCGGAATATCGTGACGCGTATCGCGCCCTGTCCGAGCGCGTCTTTCTCGGCGAGTCCGGCGTCATGGAGTTCCAGATCATCAGCCTCAAGGGCCGCCGGCGCTGGATGGAGACCCATGTCGGGCCGCTGCGCGACGGTCGCGGCCAGGTGGTGGCCCTGCTCGCCATCACCCGCGACATCACCGCGCGCAAGCACGCCGAGGAGGAGATCCGCCTGCATTACCGCGAACTGGCGCATGCGTCGCGGGTGACCACCATGGGCGAGATGGCCTCCGGCCTGGCGCACGAACTCAATCAGCCGCTGGCCGCCATCGCCAACTATTCAAGGGGTTGCCTGCGCCGCATCCGCGCCGGCAGCGATACGCCGGACGAGCTGGCGCGGGCCATGGAGCAGGTGTGCAGCCAGGCCGAGCGGGCCGGCGAGATCATCCGCGGCCTGCGCAAGTTCGTGCGCAAGGACGAACAGCGGGCACGGCCGGTGGATCTGCGCTCGGTCCTGCGCGAGGCGATGCTGATCGCCGAGCCGGAGGCCCGTCAGCATCAGGTGCGGGTGACGGTGGAGATCGTCGCCGGCCTGCCCTTGTTCATGGGCGATGCCATCCAGATCGAGCAGGTCATCCTCAATCTGGCGCGCAACGCGGTGGAGGCGATGGACGAGGTGGCGCCGGAACGGCGTCATCTCGGCATTCGCGCGTTCCCGGACGAACGTGGCGTGGCCACCCTGGAAATACGCGATGCCGGGCCGGAAGTGCCCCGCGAGTCGTTCAACCAGATCTACGAGCCGTTCTACACCACCAAGGTCAACGGCATGGGCATGGGGCTGCCGATCTGCCGCTCCATCGTCGAGGCCCATGGCGGCTGTCTGCTGGCGTTCCACAACGAGCCGGGTCCGGGGCTCACCTTCCGTTTCGATCTGCCGGGCATCGAGGAGGATGCGCATCATGACTGAGCAAGCCACCGTATTCGTGGTGGATGACGACGAGGCGGCGCGGGAGTCCCTGCGCTGGCTGCTGGAGTCGGTGGGGCACAGGGTGCGCTGCCACGCCTCGGCGCGGGAGTTCATGGCGGCCTGGGATCGCGGCACGCCCGGCTGCCTGGTGCTGGACGTGCGCATGCCGGGAATGAGCGGCATGGAGTTGCAGGAACATCTGAACGGCCAGGAGGGTTGCCTGCCGGTGATCATCGTCACCGGTCATGGCGACATCCCCATGGCGGTGCGCGCCATGCGCGGCGGCGCGGTGGATTTCCTGCAGAAGCCCTACAACGACCAGATCATGCTGGACCGCATCCAGCAGGCCCTGGACCTGTGCCGGCAACGCCGCCGCGAACACCTGCGGCAGGCCCGCGTCCAGGCCGCCTACCGGCAACTCACCCCGCGCGAGGCGGAAGTGGCGGCGCAAGTGGTGCTGGGCAAGGCCAACAAGGTGATCGCCATCGAAATGGGTCTGAGCCACAAGACCGTCGAGGCGCACCGCGCCAATGTCATGGAAAAGATGCGCGCCGCCTCGCTGTCCGAACTGGTGCGGATGTTCGTCCGGCTCGGCCTGGTCAGCGATGAGGAGGGCCTTGGCGATGTCGGCCACGGCGCCAGGCCGGATGACCGCCACGGGCGCAAGTACGGGGCTAGGACAGGGTAATCCCCCCCTCGGACACCGATTCGTCCGAATGTCGTCGCCCGGCGCGCGGGGCTCTAATGCTTCTCGGCGGCGCCGAATCCCCTCGGCCCGTTCCACTTCACCAACGAGGAGACAGGCCATGTCGAAAGAATCCGTAAAAGCCGCCCTGATGCAGTCCATCGCGGGCATCCAGGCCAACGCCGCCGCCGCCAAGGTGGTGTTCCGCGCCGACACCCGACTGGAGGAAGACGTGCGCTGCAGCGCCAGGGTGCGCGATTTCGCGCCGATCTATATCGACGAACCGCCCGAACTGGGCGGAGCCGACAGCGCCGCCAATCCGGTGGAACTGCTGCTGGTGGCGCTCGGCGCCTGCCAGGAAATCATGTACAGCGCCTACGCCTCGGTGATGGGTGTGCCGCTCGACAGCGTCAAGGTCAATCTGCGCGGCTATCTCGATTTGCGCGGCCTGTTCGGCCTGGAAGACGGCATTCCGCCCGGCTACCAGAAGATCGTGTTCGAAACCGAGCTGGCCAGCGCCGCCGATCACGCCACCCTGATGGAACTGGTGCGGACGGTGGAAAGCCACTGCCCGGTGATGGATACCCTGGTGCGCGCCATCGAGGTCGGCGGCAGCGTCAGCATCAACGGCGAACTGCTGGAAATGGAAGCCGTTCCGGCCTGAGGCCGGTCCGTCCATCGCGGCGTCGGGGGCGACTCCACGCCGCGCACAGCCAGGAGTCTTTCCATGCGCAAACACATCGTCATCCTCGGCGGCGGCCCCGCCGGCTACGTCGCGGCCTCGCACGCCGCCGCCCGGGGCGCCCGGGTCACCCTCATCGACCCGCATCCCCTGGGCGGCACCTGCCTGCATCGCGGCTGCATCCCCACCAAGACGCTGGTGGAAGTGTGCAATCTGCTCGACAAGGCGCGCCGCGCCGAGGCCTATGGCCTGACCCTCGACGGCGGCATCGCGGCCGATTGGCCGCGCCTGCGCGACAAGGCCGGCCAGGTGATCGACACCCTGGGACGCGGCATCGACGGTCTCATGGCCGATCGCAAGGTCGAGCACATCCAGGGTCGTGGTCGTGTCATCGACGGCCACCGCGTCAGTGTCGACGGCGGCGAAGCGATCCACGCCGACGCGGTGCTGATCGCCACCGGTTCGTCGCCGATCCGCCCGCCCGGCATGGCGGTGGACGGCCAGCGTATCGTCACCAGCGACGAGCTGCTGCGCTGGGACGACCTGCCGCGTTCGCTGCTCATCGTCGGCGACGGCGTGGTCGCCTGCGAATTCGCCTTCATCCTGCAAACCCTGGGGGTGGAGGTCAGCCTCGCCGCCATGGGCGAGCGGCCGTTGCCCTTCCTCGATCATGAGATCGCCAACGTGGTGGCGCGGGAGATGCGCAAGCGCGGCATCGAATTCCTCGGCGGTTCCAGGGTGGAGCGCCTGGAACCTGGCGCGGAGGGCGTCACCGCGTTTGCCGATGGCCAGCCGCTCGCATCCGCCGAGCGGGCGCTGGTCGCGGTCGGACGGCGCCCCAACAGCGCGGGCATGGGGCTGGAAGAAGCCGGTGTGCGTTTGGGCGGGCGCGGCGAGATCGTCAGCGACGCCTGCCTGCGGACCAACCTGGAAGGGCTGTATGCCGTCGGCGACGTCAACGGCCGCCTCGCCCTGGCCCATGCCGCCTCGGCGCAGGCCCGCCTGGCGGTGGACCACGCCCTCGGGCTGGAGCCCGAGCCGCTCGACGACGACTGCATTCCCTGGGCGGTGTTCACCATGCCGGAAATCGGCTCGGTCGGGCTCGGCGAACAGGCCGCCCGCGCTCGGGGCCATGTCATCAGTTGCGGCCGTTTCGACCTGCGCGGCCTCGGCAAGGCGCAGGCCATGGGCGAGCTGACCGGCATGGTCAAGGTGGTGGCGGACCGTCTCAGCGGCCGCCTGCTCGGTCTCCACCTGATCGGCGCCCACGCCTCCGACATGGTGCACGAGGGCGCGGTGCTGCTGCGCCAGGGCGCCACCGTCCACGCCATCGCCCAGACCGTGCATGCCCATCCCACCCTGTCCGAAGCCATCCTGGAAGCCGCCGAGGACTGCCTCGGTCAGGCCGTCCACAAACCCATGAAACGCGAGGAGATCTCCCATGTCGGCTGATTACCCGGACGATCGTCTCTACCACCGCGAAGCCCTTTGGCTGAAGCCGCTGGGCAATGGCGAAGCCCTGATCGGCGTCAGCCACCACGCCCAGAAGCAGTTGGGCAAGATCATGTTCGTCGACCTGCCCCGGGTCGGCGCCGGCATCGCGCGCGATGCCGCGCTCGGCACCATCGAGTCGAGCAAGGCGGTCTCCGACCTCATCGCCCCGGCCAGCGGCCAGGTGCTGGAGGTCAATCCCCGTCTGCGCCGCGCCCCCGACCTGGTCAACCAGGACCCCAACGGCGAGGCCTGGTTGCTGCGCGTGCGCCTGTCCAGCCAGGAGGAAGACCGCCAGCGCCTGCACGCCGCCGCCGCCTACATGGCGCTCCTGGGCCTCGACGCGTAGGGATCTGTCGGAAGGCGCCGGCAAAAGGCCGCCGGCTTTTCCGACCTACGTCGAGTGGGGTGCGCGTCCCCCGTAGGGCGGAAAAGCGGCTTCATCGCGCCTTCCGCCGGGATCTGTCGGAAGGCGCCGGCAAG
>CAZONS010000112.1:0-10187 GCA_964581195.1 uncultured Thiobacillus sp.
GTTTGCGCAGCTTGGCGAGACGGGACATGGTCAGCCTCATCCCGCGCGGTCACGACGGTTCCGCTGGTAGCCGCGCGCCTCGCCCAGGGCGGCGGCCAGCCGCACCAGGTAGAAACGGCGGCGGTCCCTGCCCAGCGCGGTCAGCACGGAGAAGAGATATCCCAGCAGTTTCCGGTACATATAACGCGGCACGCCGCCATCCCGGGACTTGTCCAGGCGTACCGAGGAGGCACTGCGGACGAAGGCTTTCTGCATCAGGTACGGCAGGGTCAGGCGCGCCTCGTCGACATAGTGATGCTGGACGACGCCGGGAACGTAGCGCAGACGCGCGCCGAGGTTCAGCGCCCGGATCACCCACTCCAGATCCTCGGCGCCACCCAGGTTGTGGCCGACCGGCCCGAAATCGGTGGCGAAGGGGCCGACCCGCCGCAGCCAGGGCTGACGCAGGAACAGGTTGCCGCCGCCGGGAATGGCGATGTCCATGGTCAGCTCCAGGGGCGCCTCCCCCAGATCGAAGCGCGGCACCGGCAGCGGGTAGATGCGGTAGGGTCCGGTGTCGTGCAGCCAGGCGGGCTCGCTGCCGTCCCAGTCGGGGAGGATGCGGCCACAGAACAGATCGGCATCCGGATAGGCCTCGGCGGCGCGACAGATTTCCACCAGATAGTCCGTGGCGACACGATGGTCATCATCGACGAATGCCACCAGTTCGGCCTCGACCAGCGGCATGGCGGTGTTCAATGCGTTCGACTTGCCCGGCGCCGCTTCCGCTTCCCAGCGTAACGGCAGGGGGCCGTCTTGTTGCGCGTGATACCCGGAAAGCAAGGCATGCGTCGCATCCGTGCAGGCATTGGCGATGACCAGGAGGTCCACCGACCAGCCCTCCGGGCGGCGGGCGGCGTTCAGGGAGCGCAGCGTCCGCTCCAGCAGATCGCGGCGGTTGTGCGTGCAGATCAGGATGGTCAGGCTGTGCATGGCAAGCCTTGGCGGGTGGATGCGCGCATCGATCGAGTCATGATCCGGACGACCTCATCTGGGCAGCGTTCAGCATCCGGCGAAGCAGCACCCGCCAGAGTGGCCGCTGCACCAGGCAGTACTGCGGATAGAAACGCTGGATACGCCAATGCGCCTTGCCCCTGTTCAGAATGTGCTCGATCGCGATGATACTGTGCTCGGCCGTGCTGGCGATGGCGGCCTCATGCAGCGTCACCACCCGGCACAGCGGGTCGGCGACGATGCGATCCAGCACCGCGCGCAATCGCGCGAATCCCTCGCCGGCCGCGTCGGTGAAGTCGTAGTGGTGCAGCACGATCACCACGATGGGCGCGAGATACTTGAACATCCGCGCTTCCGCCAGTGCCCGCTCCGCCGTTTCCAGGTGGCAGGTTCGGGGGAGCCGGCGGATGGGGCCGTGATAGCCGGGGAAACTCGGCGTGGCGGAGGATGAGTAGCGAAAGCCCAGGTCCTTCAGCGCGGCCATCGTCGCCTCGTCCCCACTGTTCCAGGGCGGCACGAAGCCATCGATGGTCGTCTCGAACAGCGCGCTCAGGTGCTGGCGCCCCTCTTCGATCATGGCCTCCTGTACCGAGCGCGAGTAGCCGATGAATTCACTGGGTCTACCCGGCGGGTGGCCGGGACAAGGTGTATGGCTGTAACCATGCTGGGCCACCTCGATCACCCCTTTGCGCCGCGCCTCCAGCAGGTGCGCGGCGGTCGCCCGGTCGAGCGATTTCCTGCCCTCGGGCCCTTCGTGGAACGGCACCACCGCGAAAGTGGCGGCCAGTCCACGCCGCTCCAGCTCCGCGATCAACTGTTTTTCGATGGCATGGTTGCTGGTCAGGGAAGGATCGTCGAAGCGCAGGCAGACGCGGATCATGATGCCGGCGGCCTGGCAGCCCAGCCGATGATCTTGCCGAGGAAATAGGCGACATTCATTTCCTGGCGCAAGGTGGCGTTCCAGCCGCCCCGGCGGAAGCCGCGCCAGACCGCGCCCATGGCGCGCAGGAGCTGACCATAGAGATACAACGGCGGCCAGCGCGGGGCCGATGCTTCACGGCGGCGCGCTTCCATGCGCCCCTGGCGATAGTGCAGGTCCAGGAAATAGCGGCGGTTCAGCTTGGCTACCTGGATGCGGTGATGGATGACCGCCTCGGGCGCCCACCAGACAGCCGCGCCGGCGCGAACCAGGCGGCGGTAGAAATCCACGTCCTCGCCGCCGTTGTTCTCGCTGCCCATGCGCCCCAGGGCCTGGTCGAACATGCCCACGCGCTCGCACAGCGCTCTGCGAAATCCGAAATTGCCGGTATACAGCGGCGTGGCGGGATCGTTCAGCGGCATCGTCCACTCGGACCAATCGAGCCGGCCGAGAAAACCCAGCAATTCATCGCTCAGCCAGGCCGGGCGCGGGTCTTCGAACAACACCTCGATGCGCCCGCCAAAGGCATCCGGCTGGTGCGCCTCGATCAGGCGCTCGTAGGCGCACAGCCAGTCCGGGTCGGCGCTTTCATCGTCGTCGATGAAGATCAGCCAGTCGCCCCGGGCCTCGGTGATCGCCCGGTTGCGTGCATTCGCGATGCCCAGCCTGTCCTCGCGCACGATCCTGACGCTCCAGCCATGCGGCCAGTCGTGCCCGGCCAGGAGGCCGGGCGTGTCGTCGCTGCTGGCGTTGTCGATGACCAGCAGCTCCCAGGTCCCTCGCGGCGGGCGGATGCGCGGCAGGTCGGCCAGCGTGCGACCGAGTCGGTCGGCGTGGTTGTGCGTGCACAAGGCGACCGTGTAGTCGAGCCTCATCACCCGGCCCCGGTCAGTCGGCTGGCCAGACGGTCCAGGTAGTAGCGGACGACATGCCCGATACCGCCTTCATTGGAGCCCAGCCTGATCTTGCGCAGCAGCATGGCCGGCGTGTCGGTGCCGAAGATGTCCAGGCGGCGGATGCGCAGCCGGTTCACATCGCCGCGATTGAAACCGGGTTGCGTCGAGAAGGCCGCGCGATAGCCGGCGGCGCGCGTCGCCGCCTCGACCCGTTCATCGACGTGGCCATAGGGGTAGGCGAGATAGTCCACCTCGCGTCCGAGCAGTCGGGACAGGGCCTCGCGCGATCCGCCAAGCTGGTCGGCGAGTTGCGCGTCGCTCAGCGTGGGCAGGCTGGCGTGCGATCGGGTATGCGAATGGAAGCCGCACCCGCGCCCCTGCATGTCGCGGATCTCTCCGGCATCCAGCAGCGGATAGGTCTGGCCGGAGGGATTCGAACTACGCGTCCAGACATCCTCGCCGCCGATGAGATCGCTCACCAGAAACACCGTGAAGGGCCAGTTCAAGCGTTCGAGCACCGGCAACGCATGCTCGCGCACGCCCCGGAAGCCATCGTCGAAGGTCAGGAGAAAGGCGCCCTCCGGCAGCGCCGGCCCCCCTTCCAGCCAGGCCACGAACGCGTCGATGCCCACCGGTTTCCAGCCGGCGCCGGCCAGCGCCCGCATGTGCGCGGCAAAGTTGTCCGCGCTGATGGCATAACGCGCTTCCCAGGCGTTGCCGGCATCGCCGACACGGTGATACATGAGCACGGGCACCCGGCTGCTTTGACCCATGATGGCTAGGCTCCCCGGTCGGTCTGACGCACGATCCAGCGGTACATCGACATCGGCAGCAGCGCCACCACGATGTGGCGCAGGTCCTTGATCGAGAAGGCGAGCCGGGATGCGGCATGCCGGAACAACTTCTGCGCCGAAACCAGGTCGCGCTTCCAGAAGGCCCGATAGGCCTGGCGCAACACCTGGCCCTCGGTGAGGTCGTGCAGCCTGGCGGCGGGCAGATGCCGGACCAGCGCCGGATTGGCGGCGATGAAATCCTTCTGCGCGGTGAGCGCGTCCAGGACTTGTCGCCATTTCACGGCGGAGACCTGGCCCTTGTCGTGCCAGCGGTAGAACGCCAACACCTCCGGCACCCGCTTGATGCGGCGGGTCAGGGCCAGCGCGCGCAGCCAGAAGTCATAGTCCATCGCGGAAAACCGCCGTTCCGAGAAGCCACCGAGGTGGTCGACCAGGCTCTTCGGCATGAGGGCGGCGTGAATCGGCCAGGGACAGGTGCGGATGAAGGTGGCCACCGCATCCTCCTTTTCGTATTCCGGCGGCACATAGGGCTCGGAATGGATGCCCTCGCCCACGTTCTGCCAGCCGCAATAGACGAGGTCCACCGCGTCGTCCGCGAGCGCGCGGTAGAGTTTTTCCAGCGTCTCCGGCAACCACCAGTCATCCGCGTCGAGAAAGGCGATGTAGCTGCCCCGACACTGCCTCAAACCGACATTGCGCGCCGGGAACGGGCCCAGGTGGCTGGTGTGCAGAAGCTGGATCCGCCCGGGATGACGCTCCGCCAGCCGCTGAACCACGCTGGCCGACTCGTCGCTCGAGCCGTCGTCCACCACGATCACTTCGACACGACCATAGGTCTGGCCCATGACCGATTCGACCGCCTCCGCCACATAGGGCGCGGCGTTGTAGCAGGGCATGACGACCGAAATGAGTGGACGCTTGTCGTCCGCCCCTTCGCTGGACACGGTATTCATCCCGACAACTCCTCCTTGATGACTTCCAGCCAGGCGCGCCCCCATTTCTGGTCGGGCTCGACATGATTGCCTTCCGCCCACTCGTTCCAGGCCTTGAGAAACACGATGCGCTCATCGGGCGCCCGCTGCTCGACCCGGGAGATGGCTTCGCGCAGCAGACCGCGAAACCGTTCCGGCGTGGCGTTTTCGATGACCAGGCCACGCATGCCGGAGCGGGGCGTGTTGTCCCAGTTGGGCAGCACGAGGGGATAGTCGGGCCAGTCCACCTGATGCGTGCGCAGGAGGATGGGCAGCACCTGTTCGTAATCCCAGATCGCCAGTTCATGCTTGTTGCCCTGCAGGGCGAGCTTGAGCTTGGTGGCGAAGTGTCGCCACGGAATCCGCCCGTCTCTCGCCGGCAGGGCCTGCATGGTGCTGGCGTCGAGGCCACGCTGGCGCGGGTCCCAATGCTGCTGGTAATGCGATACGCCGATCAGGTAGAGCCCCGGGAGACCGGCCTTGACCGCGCGTTCGCGCCAGAAATCGGCCAGTCTGTTCACCTCGGGAATGTCGTCCGGCTTGTAGATGACGAAGATGGGCTTGCCATCGACCGTGAGGTAACGACGATCAGTGAAGGCGCGCAGCAGCCAGTCGAAATGCGCGGCATGGTCGTCCCAGCCGGGATAGCGCTGCTCGATGAGGGTCTCGTTGGTGCCCTGCCAGACGCTGTTCCAGGAATGGTTCGCCCAGCACAGACAGAACGGAAAATCGGGCTCGCCGGAATCGAGGATCTCGTTGACCGGACGTTCCAGGATGCGCCGACCGTCGCCGAACCAGTAGTGGTAATAGCAAAAGCCGCCGACGCCATATTCCTTGGCCAATTCCGCCTGGGCGTGGCGCGCCTCGGGCAGGCGCAGATCGTAGAAACCCAGGTCTGCCGGCACATGCGGCTGATAATGGCCAGGGAACAGGGGCTTGGCCTTGGCGACGTTGGTCCACTCGGTGAACCCCTTGCCCCACCAGGCGTCGTTTTCCGGCGTCGGGTGGAACTGGGGCAGGTGGAAGGCGATGAGTCGGGCGCGCTGGGTCATTCGGGGTAACTGGGGAAACGTGTTTTCAATGGCTCAAACGCCGCCGGCGACAGCCGCGGGTCGATTGTGTGGGTTTCCGCGGGTGGCTCACGTGCCGTGCAGCCAGCCGCGCGGGGCGATGATGAGGGGGGTGTCCGAAACCCGCGGCATCGTACCATCCTGAGCCCGCCAGGCCAGGGCCGGCGCGGGCTCTCCCTGCCAGCGCAGCGGCAGGGGTAGACGGGTCGGGTTGACGATCAGCCACTCACGGCGGTCACCGCGCGAGAGGTTGGCCACCCGGAGATCGGCATGACCCGGGCTCGGACAGGGATGTTGCGATCCCGGTGCGATGGCCTCGGCATTGGCGCCCAGCAGGGACGGCGACAGGCCGAGACGGTTGTCTTCCAGATCGAGCATCGCCTCGGCCAGCCAATCGCGATAGATCGGGTTCGGATCGGCCAGACAGAGGTGGTAGAGCGCCTCCGCCCAGAAGCCCAGGGAGTCATCCTCCTTGCCCTTGGCTTCCTTCCAGCGCGCGGTCATCCCGCTCGCCCGGGTGGCGGCGAAGCTCGCCTCCAGCAGCGGCATCAGCCCGGCGTCGGCGAACAGCCGCCGGGTACGCGCCAGATCCATCAGGTTGACCGGCTGATAACGCACCGCCATGCCGTATTGCGAGAGTTCGCGCTCGATGAAACCGCCCGGCATGACCAGGCGCGGATATCGCGCCTTGATCCGGGGCAGCAGCGGCACCAGGTATTTCCAGGCCAGACGCTTCATGGCGCGCAACGGCAAGGGCAGCAACCGCGCCTGTTCGGTGGGCAAAAAGGTCAGGCCGATGGCCTTGAACAGGGGACGGTACAACCACTCCGCCGGCCGCAGCGCAAGAATGGCCCGCGTGGCCGCGCTCGCCGAGGCGATCAGATCATCATGCCGCGCCGCTCCCGTGACCAGCGCACAGCGCCGCATGGCGATGTTGGTGTCCAGGTGGGTATTGAGCACCAGCATGTTGCTGGTCGACTTGCCCAGGACGCGGCTGGCATGGGTGCGGAAGGGATAGCGCTTGAGGGTCTCGGCGCTGGTCTCCAACGAGTCGTGCAGATACCAGGCGCCGATGTCGAGGCGGTCGATCCTTTCCGCCGCGAAATCCGCCGCCTTTTCCAGCGCGGCCCGCGCGCGCGGATCGTCGGTCTCCTCGCAATAGGCCGCCAGCAGATGCATGCCGCCGGCGTGCAGGCGGTAATGGGACTCCATCTGGTCGGTCCACTCGCCGTGATACCAGCCCCCGTCCTCACGCTGACGGGCCATGACCGAATGGACGATCTGGGTTCTCAGGAGTGCGTAAAGTCGTTTGCCCGTGGCCCGCAGCAGGCCGGTCAGGGTGACATACAGGGCATAGGCGTCCAGCTCGGAGCACACCCGCCAGTATTTCGGCCAGACCTCATGGTTTTCATAGACGTGGCCGTGGACCAGGTGCAGATACACATCCGCCGGCCGCGTATAGGCGGTATGCGAACTCCACAGAAAATAGCGCTGACGCTCCAGCGTGGACGGCGTCAGCAGGGACTGCAGCAGGTCGGGCTCCGCGGCCGGGAGTCGCCACACCACCAGTTGCAGGACGCGGTCCGCCAGGGTTTCCAGGCTGATGGACAGGCTGGATGTGGATACGGATACCCCGGCGATCTCGGCTTGCCGGTAGGACAGGATATGACCATCACCGTCGAAGGCGCGCAGCATGGGTGGGATCGGTACCCAATAGGCATCCGCCCCCGCCTCTTCGGGCAGCAGCAGCCACCCGCCGGCGGCGGCCGTTTCAAGCTGGAAACACCCCGACAATCGCAGCTCGACGCGATGCGCGGCGTTGTCTGAAAAGCCGAGGAAGGCGCAGCGCGCGGCGGATGACTCGAATTCATCGAGCAATACCTCGGCCGCCACCTGGGGACGGCTTCGGCTGAAGCCGGCGCCGCGCGGAACCTCTTGGCTCCCGGACGCGCCGACCTTGCCCAGCAGTTCCGCCAGGTCCAGGCTCGGGCACTGGCGGTCCACCGCGGATTGCGCAAGGCCGGACACCATCGCGCTCGATCCATTCAGAGACAGGGAATCCGTCATTCAGCCCCCACGCTGGAAGCGCCAGAGCAGACGATCACGCAACACACCCAACGCGCGACGCCCCAGCCGGACAGGCAGAGGGATCGACTTCACGGGCAGGCCCGGGAGCGTGGCAAACAGTTCGACGACCTGTCGCATCACGACCCGATCCGAGAATTTCTCGCGAATCAGAGCGTGCCCGCCCATCCGGATCCGCTCACAGTAGTCCCGATCGCGAATGAGTCGAATGACGTGTTGCGCGAATTCGACCGGCGTCTCTCCCACCAGCACATCCTCGCCTGGCGTCAAACCGATCCCTTCCGCACCGACCGAAGTCGTCACCACAGGCAGGCCGAGGGACATCGCCTCGCCGACCTTGCCTTTCATGCCCGCGCCATAACGCAGCGGCGCCACCGAAACCCGGGTCTCCGACAGATAGGGAAGCGTATCCGGAACATACCCCAGCACGTGGACTCGCTCGGAAGCCAGCGCGCTCACTTCCGGGGGAGGCGCATTGCCGATGACGTTGAACACGATGTCAGGCACCTCGGCCACGATGAGGGGCAGGATGTCACGGCAGAAATACAGCACCGCGTCCGTATTCGGCTCATGGGCAAACCCACCGACGAAGGTCAGGACCGGCCGGTCGATCATCGCCACCGGCGGATGGATCACATGGATATTGGGGATGATCGCGGTTCGCGTGTCTGGCAGATCGCGCGCCAGCAATTTGCCATCGTCGTCCGACACGACGACGACGACGTCCGCGCCCGCGTACACCGCGAGTTCCGCCGCACGAACCTTTGCCGCCGACTCGGCATCGGCGGCCTCGCCCGTCAGGCGCGCCTTCGCCTGGAGACGGTGATAGTGCACATCGACCGAATCGACCAGGATCCGCGCCCGTGGCCGCAATACCCTGACCGCATCGATCCAGTCCTGAGCCGCGAAATAGAATTCAAAGAACACGGCATCCACCGCCACGGTACGCAACACCTCACGCGGCCCGCCCAGAGCCACCTGTACCCCCAGGTCCTGCAGGATCCTCCGATAACGCAGGTTTTCCGCATCCCCGATCTTCGCGGCATGGAAACGCTCGGCAAGCGGGCAGAACCAGAGTCTGTTACCAGGCAACAGCGCCTTGATGATCTGGAAGAACCGCAGATCACCGGAAGCACGATCGAAGAATGGGTAATGGGGCGCGACGATGAGGATGTTCATGGCAATTCAACCAGCGGGAAGGCCATGCACAACGCAATAGGCCCAGTAAGCACCTGACTCACAGCGACACCACTTCGGCAAGTAGCTGCCTGAGACGACCCATATCATTCTTCAAAGCCAATTCTGCTGAAAAAGAAAGGCTTTTATAGTGCCAGTACATCCGCTTTGGATGTCGATTACCACCAGTCATACGGCGCAACGATCTTGCAAGAATGCGCGCGAACTCAGTCAGGAGTTGCAGTTTCCGCAGAGGCTGGTGTATCTGCCGAAATACAATCTCGGATATACCCTGCCAATAGTAACGTGAGCGCACCCAATCCTTGTTGATACGCGTCTTGGGTATTCTGTGATACAACAACGCGGATGGCGCATAATAAACCTTGAGGCCCGCTTGCGAGACCCTGAAGAAATAATCCGACTCCTCCATCGAAAGCAGGTTCTTTTTTTTCCTACCGAGATCTTGATTGAAAAGGCCTACCCGATCTAGCGCACCACGCCTGAACGCCATGTTCAAGCCAAAAGGGTGCTCATCGTAGATCATTATCTTTTCCGCATCGCCGGACATCGTCGACCCATAAACACCGAGTAAATCATCAGTAATCCAGCTAGGCCTGCCGCCATCAAAGACCGGAATCGACTTACCACCCATACAATCCGCATCCGAATGACGATGAAATACGTCTCTTACTTCGCCAAGCCAATCAGGATCGAAGAAAACATCATCATCCACATAAGCAACGATCTCACCCCGAGCCTCACGAATACCAGTATTCCTGGCATAGGAAAGCCCTGGTGTTTTCTCGAATACATAACGAACATTGCCGCGCCCCGCAGCGAATGACTCCGTGATATCGCGCGTATTGTCCGTTGAGTTATTATCAACGACCAGCAATTCCACATCAGCATCCAGCGCACCGCGCTGAGCAGCATAGCTGTCGAATGTTTCGCGCAACACATCGCCGCGATTGTAGGTACAGATGATGACGCTAATGGCGAACATGGGCTATCTCCGGGCAAAGGACTCAAGCACCACCATTGCCTGCTCAGGTTCCAGATGAGACCTGTTCTTCAGGAAATGCTTCATTTCATCCTCTGCCCCCTTCAAACTGTATGCCACAGCAGGAGGGCGCAGCGCATGCCTAATCGGCGTGGCGTCTATGATGCCCATTTTCAAGCCTGATGCCTCAATGATCACGGGCCATACGAAATCCAGTCCCCACCCCATACCGCATTCCGTATCAAATGGCATGAGATGGCTCACAGCATCGTAACGAATGCTC
>CAZONS010000113.1:0-10113 GCA_964581195.1 uncultured Thiobacillus sp.
GCGCCCAGGCGCATGCCCGGACCGGTGAAGGCGATGACCCTGCCCGCCCATGCGGAGGGATCGGACACGGGTGACGAATGGCAGGAATTCTGACAGTCTGCCGTCCACATCTTTCCGGCAGCCGGCGAACCTGCGGGCGCCACAGTTAGCACAAGGACATCATGGTGGAAACCATCGCCACACAACGTGAGTTTGTCTTCTCGCGCCGGGATTTCGAGGAAGTGCGCAAGATGATCCATGACCATGCCGGCATCGCCCTCTCCGATGCCAAGGAGGACATGGTCTACAGCCGCCTGGCGCGACGATTGCGCGCCACCGGCCTGAAGAGCTTTCAGGATTACCTGGCCCTGATCCGCTCGGGCGACAAGACCGAGTGGGAAGCCTTCGTCAATTCACTCACCACCAATCTCACCGATTTCTTTCGGGAAGCGCACCACTTCGAACTGCTCAAGACCTTTCTCAGGGGCCGTCGCGATCGTCCGATCACCATCTGGTGCTCCGCGTCCAGCACGGGCGAGGAACCCTATTCCATCGCGATGACGGCGGTGGAGGTATTCGGCGGTTTCAACGCGCCGGTGCAGGTGCTCGCCTCCGACCTCGACACCAATGTGCTGAAGAAGGGTCAGGAGGGCATGTATCCGCAGGAACGGATCAAGAAGCTGTCCGAAGCGCAACAGCGCCAGTTTTTCCTGAAGGGCACCGGCGATCGCGCCGGCATGGTGAAGGTGAAGCCGGAACTGGCGGCCATGGTGAAATTCTTCCGCCTCAACCTGCTCGACGCGAGCTGGCCGGTGGCGACGCAGGTGAAGGGCGGCCTGGATGCCATCTTCTGCCGCAATGTGATGATCTACTTCGACAAGCCCACGCAATACGCCATGTTGAAGAAGATGAAACCCCTGCTGAAGCCCGATGGCCTGTTGTTCGTCGGCCACTCCGAGGCGCTCTACCACGCCACCGACCTGTTCCACCTGCGCGGCCAGACGGTCTATGAGCATGCCGCGCCAGCGGCCGCGGGAGGCCCGCGCTGATGACGCTGCGCGCCTACGAGGAAGTCCTGGCCCCCAATCATTACTTCGATCGCAATTTCGATATCGAGGCGGCCAAGATCCTGCCGGGCGAGTATTACGTCACCGCGCGCGACATGTTGCTGGTGACGGTGTTGGGTTCCTGCGTGGCGGCCTGCATTCGCGACCCGAAGACCGGCATCGGCGGCATGAACCATTTCATGCTGCCGGAAAGCGGCGACCGGGGCGATCTCCTCTCGCCCTCGATGCGCTATGGCGGCTATGCGATGGAAGTCCTGGTCAACCAACTGGTGAAACTGGGCGCCGTCCGCTCCCGCCTGGAAGCCAAGGTCTTCGGCGGAGCCGCCGTGCTGCGTGGTTTCACGACCGTGAACGTCGGCGAACGCAACAGCGAATTCGTGCTGGAGTATCTCGAGACCGAACGTATCCGAGTGGCCTCCCAGGACCTTCTCGGGCTCTTCCCGCGCAAGGTGTATTACTTTCCGTCCAGTGGACGGGTGATGGTGCGCAAGCTCAAGAGCGTGCACAACAACACCATCATCGAACGCGAACAACGCTACGGCCAGCGCCTCAAGTCCTCCAGCATCTCAGGCGATGTGGAGTTGTTCACATGAGCGCATGTCGACACTGAACCGACCGCGAACCCACCGCATCACGCCCCCATACCCTCCTTCGCCGATACATGCCCAAGATCAAAGTGCTCATCATCGACGACTCCGCGCTGATGCGCGGCATTCTGCGCGAGATCATCAACAGCCATTCCGACATGGAAGTGGTGGGGCAGGCGCCCGACCCGCTGACCGCGCGCGAGTTGATCAAGCAGTGCAATCCCGATGTCCTGACCCTGGACGTGGAAATGCCGAAGATGAACGGGTTGGAGTTCCTGGAAAAGCTCATGCGCCTGCGGCCCATGCCGGTGCTGATGGTTTCCAGCCACACCGAGCAGGGCAATGAGGTCACCCTCAAGGCCCTGGAACTGGGCGCGGTGGACTTCATCACCAAGCCGGGGATCGGCGCCGCTGGCGGCTTCGGCATGGCGGACATGGGCAATGAGATCGGCGAAAAGATCCGCGCCGCCGCGCGTGCCCGCATCCATCGCCACGCGCTGAACGCGCCAACGTGGGAACGACCGCAACCGCTCGCGGGAACGTCCCTCAACGGCGCGGAGAAACTGATCTTCTTCGGCTCCTCCACCGGCGGCACCGAGGCGTTGAAGGAGGTCCTCATGCGCATGCCGGCCAACTCGCCACCGGTGCTGATCACCCAGCACATGCCGGAAGCCTTCACCCGTTCCTTCGCTCAGCGGCTGGATGGCATATCGGCGATGACGGTAAAGGAGGCCGAGCAGAACGAGCGGGTGCTGCCCGGCCATGCCTATATCGCGCCTGGCCACTCGCACCTGCGTCTGAGGAAAAACGGCAGCCTCTACTACACGGAGCTGTCCCGCGACGAACCGGTGAATCGCCACCGACCCTCGGTCGACGTGCTGTTCGACAGCGCGGCCGAGGTCGCCGGCGCCAAGGCGCTCGGGGTGATCATGACCGGCATGGGCAAGGACGGCGCCCGGGGTTTGCTCGCCATGCGCCAGGCCGGTGCCTACACCATCGCCCAGGATGAAGCGACCTGCGTCGTGTTCGGCATGCCCAAGGCCGCCATCGAGGTCGGCGCCGCCATGGAGATCGCGGGACTGCGCGACATCGCCGCCCGCGTGCTCGATCGTGTCGGCCGCCGCGGCTAGGCGCCTGTCGGGCTGTGGAATCACCGGCGGCAAACCGACCGCGCCGGCCCTCAAGAAATGCCGCTCCTGGCCGATAAGCAGGCAGGCCAAGCAAACGGAGCAACCGACATGCAGATAGTCAATGAATCGAGCGGCGACCGCGCCACCCTGAAGCTGAGCGGCCGCTTCGACTTCCATTCGCATCGTGATTTCCGCGCCGCGTATGAACAACTGCTCGAATCAGGCACGTTGCGCGACATCGTGATCGACTTCGCCTCGGTCGACTACCTCGACAGCTCCGCTCTGGGCATGCTGCTGCTGCTGCGCGAAAAGGCCGACGGCGCCGGAAAGAACATCGTTCTGGCGAATCTCAAGGGCACCGTCAAACAGGTCCTGGACATCGCCAACTTCGGAAAGCTGTTCAACATCGTGGACTGAGTCCACGACCGCGCCCACCCAGTGCCCCTCCCCCGCCTTCGCATCCTCATCGTCGACGACACCGCCGAACACGGCGGGACGTTGCGAGAAGCGGTCCTCGGACTGGGGCACGAAGCGATCCTGGCCGGCAACGGCGCCGAGGCGATCGCCGCATACGAGAGCACGCAACCCGACCTGGTCTTCCTGGACATCACGCGACCGCTGGTGGATGGCTTCGCCACGCTGCGCCGCATCCGTGACCTCGCCGCGGACAAGTGGACACCGATTCTGCTGTCATCGCCGCCGGAGCGGATGGACGACGTCATGCTCGGCCTGGAAGCGGGTGGGGACGACTTCATCACCCGGCCGGTCTCCCGGCAGGTCCTGAGCGCCAGAATCAACGGCCACACGCGCATGCTGTCCCTGCGCCAGGAAGCCCGGGCCAACGCCGAGGAACTGCGCAACTGGCGTCTGGAGGCGGAAGAGCAATCCCGCCTGGGCGCGCACGTGATGGACAGGCTCACCGACACCGCCAGCCTGCGCGACCCCATGGTCCGGCACTTCAACCTGCCGGCGGACACCTTCAGCGGCGACCTGATCTGCGCGGCGCGGGCGCCCGGTGAAGTGCTCAACGTGCTCCTGGCCGACGCGGCCGGCCATGGTCTTGCCGCCGCCCTGTCCGCCATGCCGCTGACCCAGGTGTTCTACAGCATGACCGAGAAGGGTTTCCCGCTGCCCTCGATCGCCGAGGAGCTGAATCGCAAGCTCAAGGCCATCCTCCCCTCGGATCGCTTCGTGGCCGCCACCCTCGCCTCGGTCGACGTGCGCAACCAGACCGTCGAGGTCTGGAATGGCGGCAACCCGGATGCGCTGTACATCAACGCGCACGGCGACATCGCCATGCAATGGAACTCCGTCCACCCGCCACTGGGCATCCTGCCGGAGCCCCTGTTCTCCGGACTGACCGAAACCGTGGTGTTTCGCGAACCGGGCGATCTGGTGCTTTGCTCGGACGGACTGACCGAAGCGGAGGATGGCGGCGGCGGCTGGTTCGGCATCCAGGGGGTGCATAGCCATCTGGCCGGGGCGCGGTCGAGCGCGCAGCGCTTCAACTGCCTGCGCGACGGCATCCGCGCGCATCTCGCCGGCCGCCCCGCGCGCGACGACATTTCCGCCCTGCTGGTTTCGGTCCCGATCGACCGGCGCCGCCAGATTCGTTTCGACACACCGCCCCAGGCGCATCGGGGTCATCTCTCCGAGTGGCGACTGGACCTCTCCTTCGGGGCCGAGGAATTGCGCTATGTCGACGTGGTGCCGGCCGTGCTTGGATTCGCCACCCAACTGCAGGCACTGAAACCGCATCAGGGCGCCCTCTTCCTGATTTTCTCGGAATTGTTCAACAACGCCCTCGATCACGGCCTGCTGGGCCTCGACTCCGCGACCAAGAGCTGGATCGGCGGTTTCGAGCTGTACATGCGCCAACGCGGGGAGCGTCTGGCCAGACTGCGCCATGGCCGCATCGACCTCTCTCTCCTGCTGCATCAGGAAGACAGCCGGGCCGTGCTCGACATCAGCCTCACCGACACCGGCCCCGGCTTCGATTTCGAAAGCTGGCTGGCCCGCGCCTCGTCACCCGAACCCAGCACCGATCAGACCCACGGCCGGGGCATCGCGCTGGTCAGGAACCTGTGCGAACAGATGGTCTACTCCGGCCACGGCAACAAGGTCTGGGCTCGCTATCTGGTCTCCGATCGAATCGTCGAGGCCAACGTGATCGACAACGGCGGCCCGGACGACGCGCCCAGGCCCGACGCCCCGGGCGACGACACCGACCTGGTTCTGTTCTGAGCGGCCAGGCCCGCGCAAGCGCGCCATGGGGCCGTCGCGGCCGGTTCGCGGCCGACGATTCCGTAATCCGACAGGCTGCTCGCGTACCGTTTCGCGCTAAACGGTCTGGACCACCCGATTCCGGCCGCCGTGCTTGGCCGCGTAGAGCGCCTGGTCCGCGGCGTTGATCAGGGACTCGCCACTGCAGTCCTCGGAGTAGCCGGCGATCCCGGCCGACAGGGTGACCTGGAAGGTCTGGTCGCCACTGTGCTGGACGATGGCGGCGAAGCGCTCACGAATATTGTCGAGCACCCGCGTGGCGGCCTCGATGGTCGTGTCCGGCAAGGCCACGGCGAATTCCTCGCCACCATAGCGGCCGATCAGATCGGCGCCGCGCAGACGCTGCTTCAGGAGCCGCGACAGGTTCTTGATGACCCGATCCCCCGCCGGGTGACCATAGGTGTCATTCACCTTCTTGAAGAAATCGATATCGATCAGCCCCACCACCAGCGTCTTGCCCAGGCGCCTGGCGCGCGTGACCTCGGAGGTCAGACGCTCCTTGAAACTGGTGTGGTTGAGCAATCCGGTGAGGCTGTCGCGCACCATCAGGGCGCGCAAGGCGCGATAGCGGATCACCCGGCTCTTCACCGCCGAGATCAGGTGCGCGGGTTCGATCGGCTTGTGCAGAAACTCGTCGCCGCCCAGGCTCATCGCCTCGCGCTGGCGGGACATGTCGCTCTCCGCCGAGAGAAACACGATGGGCGTGGAAAGATAGGCATCCTGCTGGCGGATGACCTCGGCGATCTCCTCGCCCGAGGCGCCGGGCATGTTCATGTCCAGCAGGATCAGCTCCGGGGGATGATCGTCCAGGGCCTCCAGGGTCTTGAGCGGGTCGTTGACCACCTGGACCACGAAACCCGCCGCGCTCAGGTGCGCCGCATAGAAGGCCGAGAGCGCGGGCGAGTCATCGACGATCAGGACCTTGCCCGCCTCGGCCTGCGGCGGCGCGGTGAGCCGATCGAGGGTATCGAGCAGGCTGGTCATGTCCAGCGGTCGCGTGAAGTAGGCCTGGCAGCCCATGCGCACCGCGTCGAGACGGGCGCCGATACCGCCATCTCCGGAGATGCAGGCCAGTGGCACACGCTCGGACAGGGCGGCCAGGGCGCTCCTGTCGGCTTCCGCGAGTCCCGCGATGGCATCGCCATCGACGAGCGCGCTGGTCGGCCTGCCGGCTTCGGCGGCGAACAGGTCGGCGGCACTGTCGAAAAGCTCCGCCGTATAGCCATACTGCCGCAGTTGTTCGGCCGCGTCGCGCAGGTCGGGCGAGGCCGCTGGCCAGAGGAACAGGCTTTTACCCATGGATTCAGGCAATTTCATCGAATTTCCCGATCACGCTATATCGAATGCAATAGCGGCCACGCATGAGCAAACTTGAGCGCGAGTGGTTTGCTCCTCTCCCAGGACAACACATCAGCCATTGATCTGCTCCAGCAACTCCTGGATGCGTTCCGGGCGGCCGGCGCGCAGCAGTTTCCGGGCCTGGGCCCTGAGTTCACCGACATGGCTGCGCATGACCTGCTGCTTCACCGTCAGGATATGCGCGGGGTGCATGGAGAAGCGGGTCAGCCCCATGCCGAGCAGCAGGCGGGTGAGCTTGGGGTCACCGGCCATCTCGCCACAGACCGAGACCGGCTTGCCCAGCTTGATGCCGACGCTCAGGGTGTGCGCGATCAGCGCCAGGACGGAGGGATGCAGCGGGTCGTAGAGGTGGGCGACGGCATCGTCGGTGCGGTCGATCGCCAGGGTGTACTGGATCAGGTCGTTGGTGCCGAGGGAGAGAAAATCCAGCTTCTTCGCGAACCATTCCGCCGCAAGCGCGGCGGCGGGCACCTCGATCATGCCGCCGACCGGCGTTTCCTCATCGAACGGGATGCCTTCCTGGCGGAGCATGCCGCGCGCCGATGCGATCAGGGCCAGGGCCTGGTCGAGTTCGGAGAGGCTGGCCAGCATGGGCAGCAGGATCTTGATCTGGCCGTAATGACTGGCGCGCAGGAGGGCGCGGATCTGGCTGATGAAGATTTGCGGTTCCGCCAGGCAGAGGCGGATGGCGCGGCGCCCGAGGGCGGGATTCACACTCTTTTCATGCAGCCAGCGCACCGACTTGTCGGCGCCCACGTCCAGGGTGCGGATGACCACGCAGCGCCCCACCATTTCCCGCGCCACGTGCCGGTAGGCCTCGAACTGTTCCTCCTCGGAGGGCAGGTCGTCGCGGTTGAGAAACAGGAACTCGCTGCGGAACAGGCCGATGCCGGTGGCGTTCTCGCCCAGCGCCTGGGCCACGTCGTTGGGCAGGTCGATGTTCGCCTGCAACTCGATCTCCATGCCGTCGAGGGTGGCGGATGGGCTGGTCTTCAGACGCCGCAGCTTCTTCTGCTCCAGCTGCCACTGATGCCGGCGCAGACGGTATTCGTCGAGTATGGCGACATCCGGGTTGACGATGACGACGCCCGCCACGCCGTCGACGATCAGCCAGTCGCCATCCTGGATCAGGGCGCGGGCGTTGTGCAGGGCCATCACCGAGGGCAGGCTGAGGCTGCGCGCGAGGATCGCGGTGTGCGAGGTGGTACCGCCCAGGTCGGTGATGAAACCGGCGAAATCATGGCGCTTGAACAACACCATGTCCGAGGGCGACAGATCATGCGCGACCAGAATGCTGTCGCCCTCCTCGGCGGGCTTCAGGGGCGCGTGCCCGGGATGGCCCATGAGCTCCTTGAGCACCTTGTCGGCGACCTGGCGCACATCGTTGCGGCGTTCGCGCAGATAGTCGTCCTCGATCGCCTCGAACTGGGCGATCAGGCCCTCGGTCTGCTGTGACAATGCCCATTCCGCGTTGCAACGCTCACTGCGGATGCGCTGTTTCGGCGCGTCCGACAACATGGAATCGTTGAGGATCAGGATGTGCACGTTGAGGAAGGCGGAGAGTTCCGCCGGCGCGCCCTCCGGGATGTGTTCCTGCAAGGCGGTCATTTCGGCGCGCACCGCGTCCACTGCGGCGGCAAAACGTTCCACCTCGGCATCCAGATGTTCCGGCCGCAGCAGGTAATGCGGGGCTTCCAGGCGATCCTGGGAATAGAGCTGGGCGCGCCCGATGGCATAACCGCCGGAGACGCCGACGCCGTGCAGGGAGAAGGTCATGGGTGCCCCCCTGCGCCGCGCGCCCTCTCCCCAAGGGGGAG
This sequence comes from uncultured Thiobacillus sp., assembly GCA_964581195.1. Lineage (GTDB taxonomy): Bacteria > Pseudomonadota > Gammaproteobacteria > Burkholderiales > Thiobacillaceae > PFJX01. The sequence continues at coordinate 8,223 of CAZONS010000113.1, forward strand.
TTCGTGTTCCTTCGGACGACCGCGCGGAACGCTCATTCGCCCTCTCCGAACTTGTCCTCGATCAGGGTCACCAGGGCCGCCATGGCCTCGTCCTCTTCGGCGCCGCGCGTCTCCAGCAGGATGCTGCTGCCGCGCGCCGCCGCCAGCATCATCACACCCATGATGCTCTTGCCGTTGATGCGGCGGCCATTGCGCGAGATCCAGACCTCGCAGGGAAACGCGCTGGCGGTCTGGGTGAGCTTGGCCGAGGCGCGCGCATGCAGCCCCAGCTTGTTGATGATTTCGATTTCGCGCTCAGGCATCGCAGTATTCGTCCTCGGCATCGCGCGGCAGGATGTACATGACGCCACCCTGCCCCCCCTGTACCGCCTTGCGCACCAGCAAGGCGAGCGTTTCATTGCGGTAGTTCAGCGCCTTGAGCAGCATCGGCAGGTTGACGCCGGCCACCGCTTCCACATGTTCGTATTTGATGAGCTGGCACACCGTGTTGCACGGCGTGGCGCCGTAGACATCGGTGAGGATCAGGACCCCCTTGCCCTGATCCAGACGCGCGATTTGCGCCTTCGCCCGTTCCAGCATCTCGCCGGGCTCGTCACAGGAGGAGAGATCGAGGCTTTCCAGTTGCTCCGGGCGCTGTCCCAGCACATGGGTGGCACACTGGATGAGGCTGTCGCCGAAATGACCGTGGGCGACGATGAGCAGTGGAATCATGACCAGATACGGGAGGTGGGTTGGGATACAACGACGCCCGCATTCTACGCCGCCGCGCGGGGGGCGCGATGCGGCAATGCAACACGCACATATCCCCTTGATGAATAAGGTCGAATTCGGAAACGACGGGCGCCGTGGCGGGCGCTTCCGGTAGAATTCCGGGACTCTGTATGAGCGATTGCTGACATGTCCACCGAGCGCATCCGCGAGATTCCCTACAACTACACCTCGTTCTCCGACCGCGAGATCATCCTCCGCCTGCTGGGCGCGGAGGGCTGGCGCCTGGTTGGCGAACTGCGCGGCGAGCGCAAGACGGGACGTTCCGCGCGCATGCTGTTCGAGGTGCTGGGCGATATCTGGGTGGTCACCCGCAATCCCTATCTGGAGGACGATCTGCTCGCCAACCCGAGCCGGCGCGGCCTGCTGATCCAGGCCCTGCGTCATCGCCTCGGCGAAATCGAGAAGCGCCGCCAGGGCAGCGAAGTCGTTAGCGCTTCAGCGCTTACGAATTCGGCGTACTCCGCCAGCGAGTGCAATGAGCGGGTGGGCCGCCTGCTGGCGCTGGCCGGCAAGGCGGTGGACGCCTTCGAGACCGGCTTCACGGAAACCATCCATTTGCGGGAAGCCCTGCTGCGCCGCCTCAGTGGTCACAACAACCGCCACACCCGCCGCGACAACATCGCCTTCGACGGCATGGCCCGGGTCAGCCACGTCACCGACGCCACCGACTGGCGCGTGGAGTATCCCTTCGTCGTGCTCACCCCCGACCGCGAGGAGGAGATTCCCGCCCTGGTCGCCGGCTGCATCGAACTCGGGCTGACCGTGATCCCGCGCGGCGGCGGCACCGGCTACACCGGTGGCGCGGTGCCGCTGACCCGCTTCTCGGCGGTGATCAACACGGAAAAGCTCGATTACAAGAGCGCGATCGAGCCGCGCGTGCTGCGCGGTCACGACAGCCCGACGCCGACCATCACCTGTGGCGCCGGCGTGGTGACGCGACGGGTCATGGAAGACGCCGAGGCCGCCGGCCTCGCCTTCGCCGTCGATCCGACCTCGGCGGATGCGTCCTGCATCGGCGGCAACGTGTCGATGAACGCCGGCGGCAAGAAGGCGGTGCTGTGGGGCACGGCGCTCGACAACCTGGCCTCCTGGCGCATGGTCACGCCGGACGGCAACTGGC
>CAZONS010000114.1:0-10023 GCA_964581195.1 uncultured Thiobacillus sp.
CTACACCTACGCCGACGCCAACAGCGATCCGGAAGGCGCGTCGACCTTCCGCTGGTTCAGGAACGGCAGCGCCATCGCCGGCGCCACGGCGACCACCTATACGCTGGTTGCCGCCGACCAGGGCGCCACGATCACCTTCGAGGTCACGCCAGTTGCTACAGTGGCCCCGACCACCGGTTCCCCGGTCGTATCGAGCGCCACGGTTGCAGTCACGGCAGATGGTGCGCTACCGGCGGGCTATGTCTCGCAGGGTGGGCTGATCTGGTCGCCGGTTCGTGGGAGTTTTACCTGGGGCGCGGCGTATAGCTATTGCACCTCGGTTGATCTCCTCGGCCAGACTGGCTGGCGGTTGCCGACCGAGGATGAATTGGTCAGCCTGTATAGCTCCGGAGAGGGAACTGCTCAGGGCTGGCCGCTGGAACTCGTCTGGTCGTCCACGCCGGGTACCGCTCTGGTCCTAGGCACCATCTTCGGCATACCAACCTGGTTGCCGTCGTCTGAAAGCGCACACCGCGCCATCAATTTGAGAGACGGTCGCACTGATGCGTACTTCGACGATGGCATGGAAGTGCTCCACATTACATGCGTCCGCTAAGAGCCTTTCGCCCCCCCTCAGTCGATCAATCCAAGCCGGCGCGCGGCGTGCGCGGCTTCGGTGCGATTGCCGACTTTCAGGTTTCGGAAGAGCGCGGCGATGTGAACCTTGACGGTGCCCTCGCCGAGCGCCAGTTCGCGGCAGATCTGCTTGTTCGACATTCCGGCCGCGAGCAAATGCAGGACGTCGTGTTGCCGCCCGCTCAATTTGACCGTTTCGATGGGAATGGTATTGCGAGTGCTTGTTGTCTCTTCCGTCAACATCAGGTGCGCCGGCAGATACACCCCGCCCGAAAGCACCAGACGCACGGCCGAGAGCATCACCGCCGGGCTGGCGGACTTGGGGATGAAGCCCAGGGCGCCCGCCGCGATGGCTCCGCGCACGCTATCACTCGTTTCATTGGCGGAGAGCACGACTACAGGCAATTGCGGGTGGGCCGCGACGGCTTGTCGTATGCCAGCGGTCCCCTCCATGCCTGGCATGTTGAGGTCGAGCAACATGAGGGCGGCGTCAGGATGGCTCGCGGCGAGGGCCAGCGCCGCGCCCAGATCTTCCGCGTCCAGAATCTCCGACCCCGCTTCCAATTGCTGGAAAAGCAGGGAGAAACCGCCGCGAAAAAGCGCGTGATCGTCAGCCAGGATTACCTTCATTGTGTTGCTCCTCTTCCTTGACTCGATCAAAGGTGCCTGGCCCGGACATTCATCGAGCATCGTGCATTCGGTGGAGAGGCATGCGCCCTCCGTTTCTTCGCCTCGCCCATTCCAAATCGTTCCCGCGACAGCCGCCTCGATGACCGATCGGGTTCAACGCCGGGGGAGCCTGAGGTTCGCCTTGCCGAGATCGGCGGCGGCGATGTGCATGACGTAGGCCACGGCGCCACGGTAGTTCGCGGGGACTTCCGTGCCGGTGACGATGACGCCGCCCGCCGGGGTTTCGAGCAGGGAAGTCAAGTTCCAGCGGCCCGCGATCTCCTGGCTCCAGGCCACCTCGCCATCCCTTGTGTACTTGCGCAGCCGCAGAGAGGTCGTACCGGACTCCGATCCGGCACCGGCCAGGCAACCCCCATCGCGCAGGGCGATCATCCGGGTGCCGTGGCTATCGACGGGATGCCGCCAGCGCAGCGTGCCGGCGGCGTCGTGACGTTCAAGAAATCGCTCGTAACCCCGCGCCAGGAGCAGGCAGGAGCCGCCGTCCGGGGTGGCGCGCAGCGCGCGCGCCTCGTCGGAATCGGGGCTGGAATGGCGCATCTCCTCGTTGAATTCCAGTTCGCGATTCAGCCAGCCGATGCGGGTATCGCCCCGGTTCTCGCCCACGGAGAAGGCGATGCGCGCGCGCTCGCCATCGGTGGCGGTAGCACTCACGCCCCAGCCATACTCGTCGAACATGGCGTTGTAATCGGTCCGCTGTCTGTTCACGCGCCCGTCCGCCGCGATGTCCAGCATCCACAGGGAAAAGCCCATGGAACTGGTATGCAGCCCCAGACCGAGCACGCCGCCGTCCGGCCACTCGACGATATCCCAGCCGTAGGACTGCGCCGGGGTCTTGCCCGGCACGACGGGTATGGCCATGTCCGGCGCGGCTTCCCAGAGCAGCTTCGCTTCCGGAGTGAGGCGGGCGAACCAGGCATACGGCCAGGCTTTCCGGCAGCGGTTGCCGGCCAGCAGCAGCGAACCATCGGCGGCTTCGCGCAGGGTCATCGGAATCTCGCAGGGCTGGCTGCCGGTGCCGTCGTCGCTGCCGGCCACGCGTTGCTGCCAGAGCTGTTTGCCGCGCAAGTCCAGTTTGGCCAGCAGCATCTCGTTGGGGCTGGCACTGGCGCCGAGGGTCTGGAGGCCGACCACGACGTGGCCGTCGCGCGTGTTGACCGCCGACCAGGCGGTGTCGAGATAGACCGGTTTGAAGCGCTTTACCCAACTGCCGGCATTCCCGGTCGACTGGACTGTCTTCTTGCTGGACGCCGCGCCGCCTTCAAGGGGGATGGCCAGCAGGGTCAAGGCACACAGCGCGGCGGTCAGGGATCGGGGGTGGGTGGGAGTCGGCGGACGCATGCGGCGGGGCTCCAGTGGGCGTGTTGAAGGGGGCGACGGGATGAGCGTGTCAGCGGTCCGAGTTTGGCGATCGCGCAGGCCCCGCCGGGTTCAGTGTGCCGATTGAGTGAGGACGCGTTCCGCCAGATGCCGCCCGACCGCTTCCAGCCGCTGGTCGTGGTCGGGGTCGGGCTCGGCGGCGGTGGCGTAGCAGCGGATGAGCAGCGCATCCGGTTCCAACAGGGCCGCGCCCTCGCTGGTGAAGCGGTTGCGCAGGCGTTCCAGTTGGCGTTCCCGGCGGGCCTCGGCGTGGATTTCCGGCGAGGGCAGGCCGAGCGCGATTTCCAGGTCGAGCAGCAGGGCCGCGCGGGTTTCGCGGCCGGCGGCGAGCGCGGACGGGGTGATGGCGGTGGCCTGGGCGAGCCGCTCGGCGAGCAGGCGCTCGCCGTGGTCGTGCAGCGGCGGCAAGCTGTCCCAGGTCTGCCGGACCTTGGCCAGAGCCGCATCCGGCGGGTGGTCCGCGAGGACGGCGGCCTCGACCTGCGCCGCCAGGGCGGCCTTGCGCGCCAGCAGTTCGTAATTGGCCAGGCGTTGTTTCCGGTGTGCCTGGTCGAGCCGAGTCTGGGCTTGCTGGCGCAGTTCGCGCAGGCGCGTCTCCAGGCTCTCGTCGGCGTCGCGGGAGTCGGCCGGATGGCTTTGCCAGTCGGCGTTGAACCGGGTCAGCAGGCGCTTGACGGCGTCGTCTTCCGCGGTGGCCAGGGCGCTGGCGAACGCGTCCAGCAGTTGCCGGCGGGCCGCGTTGCGCGCCTGCCGCTGTGCCGACTGTTCGTCGCGCTGGGCCTGACCGCGCGCGAACACGGCATCGCAGGCGGCGCGGAAGCGATGCCACAGTTTCTGCTCCTCGCCGCGATGCAGGCGGATCGGTCGCGGTTGCTGGCTCCAGCGCTGGTTGAGGGTCTTGGCTTCACTCATGGCGGCACGCGGGTCGGTTTGCTCGACCAGCGCCTCCGCTTGCGCGATGAGGTGTTCTCGGCGCGTGCGTTCTTCCGCGCGCGCGCTTTCGAGGTGGCCGTCGATGCCGGCGATCAGGGCGTCGAAGCGCTTGCGCAGGAGCCGCTCGTCGCGCGGACCGATCCTGGCGGCGCCGCGCCAGTGGGCAATCCACTCCGAGCGGGTTTTCTCGATCTGCCTGTAGTCGGCCTGTTCCCAGTCGATGCCGGCGAGTTCCGCTTCCCATTCGGCGCACAGCGCTTCCCGGGCGAGTCGCGCCTCGGCCTGGCGCGCCTCGACTTCGAGGCGATGCGCGGCGACCGGCTGATAGGCCTGCTCCAGCGCCGCGTCGAAGCTTTCCCATTGCGCCCGGGTCGAGGGGCTGAGGGCGTTGAGGCGCTTCCATTCCTCGCGCAGCGCCGGGATGGCGCGCGCCAGTTCGTCGACCTCGCGTTCTCCTTCCAGCAGTTCACGGGCGGCGGCGATCAGGTGCTCGCGCGCCTGGCCGGTGCCCCAGCGCGCCCAGCCGCGCAGGGTTTCGAGTTCCGCCAGGAGTCGATGCAGACGCGATTCCAACGCGCCGCGCGGATGCTGTCCGGCCAGCAGCGCCTTGACCTCGCCGGCGACGCCGTCGGCATCGTGCAGGTGACCCTGGGCGATCGCCTGTTCCAGCCGTTCGAGCAGGGCGCGCAGGGCGTCCTGGTCGATCGTCGGCTTCGGGCGCGGCGGCGGTTTCGGTGTCTCGCTGACCGTGGCTTCGGCGACCGTGGCGACCGCCTCGATCACGGGCGCGCTGGGCGCCAGTGTCTGCCAGCGCTGTTCGAGGGCGTGGCGGGCCTCGGCGTGGGTCGGCTTGTCCAGCGCCCGCCAGGCCGCCGTCGGGTCGTCCACGGCGGCGGGTTCGGCTTCGAGCGCGTCCAGGAAGCGCTCGCAGGCGGCGGCGCGTTCGGTTTCCACCGCGCAGACGTCGAGACGGCTGGCAATGGCGTCCAGCGCGGGGTGCAGCGCCCGCGCGGGCTCCGCCAGCCAGGTGGGTTGCGCGTCGCGCGCCTGGAGGAGACCGTCGAGACGCGCGCGCCAGTCGTCCAGCGCGTCCCGCCAGGGCCAGGTGGCCTCGGCGCATTCCGACGCCAGCGCGCTGGCCTGGGCCTGCAAGCCTTGCAGGTCGCGGCGGGCTTGGGCTTCCTGGCGCAGGCGGGCGAGGGCCTGTTGCACCAGGTCGTTGCAGGCGGCCCAGGCGTCGCCGCCCTCGCCCAGCGCGGCCAGTTCCTTGCTCAGGTCGGTCAACGGGGTGTGGGGCAGGGGGGCGCTGGCGAGCAGGGCGCGCACCGCCTCGGCGATGGCCTCGATGCGCTGCTCGCGCGCCGCCGCCTGGCGACGTTGCTTGAGCAGGTCGCCACAGTGGCGGTAGACGCGCTTGTCCTTGTCGCGGCTGGCCTGCGCCACCCGTTCCAGGACGGCGCCGTCATCGATGCGCTGGGCGGCGGCGTACCGGATCTCGGCCTGGCGGGCCTGGATCGCCACCTCGCCCAGGTGCGCATCACCTTCGAGGTCGGCCAGCCAGGTCAGCGCCAGGGTCTTGTCCGGCGCCTGGCAGATCGCGCCGACACGGGTTTCGGGCGGATCCCCGGCGCGCGGCGCCAGGCTCCGCAGGGCCGGGTCGAGGTCGGGCGGCAAGGCGATTTTCCTGGCGGTGGGCAGGGGGGGCTGCGCGGGTGTCCGGTTCAGCAATCTGGCTAACCACTTCATGACTTCATTCCAGGTCGATTTGGATAGGGGGGCGCATCGTATTCGCTTGACCGACGAACGCGAAGCCTTCGCGCCGTCGCGTCACTCGCGATGACGCCGGGAAAGTACGACTTCGGACTGATTCCGGGGCATGGCGGCCGCGCTGGTCTGGTCATCGTCGGGCAACTCGCGCACCGGGACGCGCCACAGGAAGAAGGCCAGGGTCAGCCCCAGCGCCGCCAGCATCAGACGGTGCCAGAGCAGGTCCAGGAACAGGATGGAGGCGCCGAAGGAGAGCAGCATCAACACATAGGCGGCGCGCTTGGCGCGTCGCGGCATGGCGCGATGGGTCCGCCATTCGCGAATGATCGGGCCGGCGATGCGCTGACCGAGCAGCCAGTCGTGGAAGTGGACGGAGCCACGCGCGAAACAGGCTGCCGCCAGCAGGATGAAGGGCGTGGTCGGCAGCAGCGGCAGGACGATGCCGGCGATGCCCAGGAGCAGCGCGACGATGCCGGCGCCGAGGCAGAACAGCCGCACCAGCCGGGAGTCGTGTGGACGGACGTGGCTCATGCCGGCGCTCGCCAAGGGGGTTATGGCTTGTCCGGATCGGCGACCGGCGGGAGGGCGAGGGGGAGATAGCTGGTGTTGTCCTGACGCTTGATCAGCACCGGCAGCGCCCGCCCGGGTGTCAGGCCGCTCGCGATCTCCCGCATCGCCTCGGCGTTCGCCAGCGGCTGGTCGCCCAGTTTCAGCAGGATGTCGCCGGCCTGGATGCCGGCGACGGCGGCCGGTCCATTGCCGACCTCCTCCACCAGAACCCCTCCGGAGAGACCATGGGCCAGGCGGCGGGCTTCGGCCAGATCGGAGACCGCGAGGCCGAGACGGGCGATCTGCACGCGCGGCGCGGTGGATTTGTCCGCCGAACCGAGTTCGCCGACCCGGACCTTGATCTGGCTCACCTTGCCCTGGCGCAAAACGGTCAGCACATGCTCGCTGTCCGGCGCGCAGGCGCCGATCATCGGCGGCAGGTCGGCGCTGTCGATCACCGCGACGCCATCGAGCGCCAGCACGATGTCGCCGGTCGCAAGGCCGGCCTGGGCCGCCGGACCGCCGGGGCGGATCTCGGTGAGAAGGGCGCCGCGCGGCAGGTCCAGCCCGAAGGCGTGGGCCAGCTCCTGGCTGACTTCCTGGGCGCTGACACCCAGCCAGCCGTGGGTGGCGTGGCCCTTGCCGACGATCTGGTGGGCGACGGCCACGGCGGTGTTGATCGGGATGGCGAAGGACAGGCCCATGTAACCGCCGGTCTGGGTGACGATCTGGGAGTTGATGCCGACCACGCGCCCGTGCAGATCGAACAGCGGACCGCCGGAATTGCCCGGGTTGATCGGCACATCGGTCTGGATGAACGGGACATAGCTGTCGCTGGGCAGGGAGCGCCCCAGCGCGCTGATGATGCCCTGGGTGGCGGTGCGTTCCAGCCCGAGCGGGGCGCCGATGGCCAGGACCCACTGGCCGACCTCCAGGCGCGAGGAGTCGCCCAGCATCACCGTGGGCAGGTTCTCGGCCTCGACCTTGAGCACGGCGACATCGGTCAGGGGGTCGACGCCGATCACCCGCGCCGGCAGCTCGCGCTTGTCGGCGAAGCGGACATTGATCTTGTCGGCGCCGCGGATGACGTGGCTGTTGCTCAGGATGACGCCGTTGGGCGCCACCACGAAGCCCGAGCCCACGCCCGATTCGCGCGCGGGCGGCGCTGTGCCGCCCGCCCCGTCGTCGGCCCCGCCTGCGAGCGGGCGGTGGCGCAGGGTGCGGATGTTGACCACCGCCGGTCCCTGGCTGCGCACCAGCGCGGCGAAGTCCGGCAGCATCATGACCGGCACCAGGGTGGCCTGGTTGGCGGGCGCTTCCGCCCCGCTGGCGTGCATGGTCGGCAGGGCGAGCGAGAGCAGGGCGGCCAGGAGGAGCGCGCGTTTCATGTCGGGGGCCTCAAGGCGTGATGAACTGGCCGCGCGTCTCGCGGCTGTCCGGCCCGATCAGCCAGAGCAGGCGGGCGGCGAGATCATCGCAGGTGGGCAACGGCGATTTCTCCTCGCCCGGGTGGGTTTTCATGCGCTGTGGCGTGTGGGCGGGGCCGGGGGTGAACAGGTTGATGCGCATCGGGGCGTCCGACCATTCGTCGGCCTGAACCTTGAAATACGCTTCCAGCGCCGCCTTGGACACGGCGAAACCGCCCCAGTAGGCGGCGGGATGGCGGCCATGGGTTTCGCCGACCAGGATCACCGAGGCTTCGGTCTCCGCCAGCAGCGCGGCGCAACTGCGGTTGATCGCGGCGGGGGTGGCGGCGTTGACGCGGAACAGGCGCATCCATTCCTCCAGGCTTTCATGCTCCAGCGGCGCCAGCGGGTCGAGCTCCGTGGCGCAATGCAGGATGCCGTCGAGATGGCCGAGCTGGTAGCCGATGGCCTGGGCGATGGCCTCGAAATCGGCGTCGGTGGCGGCGGACAGTTCGACCGGGAAGATGGCCGGCTGCGGCCCCCCGGCGGCGACGATCTCGTCGTAGACCTTCTCCAGCTTGCCGACCGTGCGGCCGAGCAGGATCACCGTGGCGCCGTGGCGGGCGAAGGCCAGCGAGGCCGCGCGGCCGATGCCGCCGGCGGCGCCGGTGACCAGGATGACACGGTTGGCGAGAAGGTCGGGGGCGGGGGAGTAGGCGGTCATGGGATGGAGGATACGTGGGTGGGCAATAAGCGGCGCGCCCGGAATCAGGCGCCTTGCCGCGCAAGTTGGGCGCATTTTACGCCGCTGCGCACCGCGCCTTCGAGCGTGGCGGGGTAATCCCCCGCCGTGTAGTCGCCGGCCAGGAACAGGCCGGGCAGCGGCGTCGCGTTATCCGGGCGGGACAGGTCGGGGACGCAGTTCCAGGTGGCGCGTCTTTCCGTGATCAGCTTCCAGTCGAGCAATTCGGGCAGGGGGCCGATCGCGCGCGCCAGCAGCGCCCGGTAATCGTCGCGCAGGCGTTCCGGCGGTTGCCGCAGGTGCGGACCGTCGGCGCTGACGACGATGGCGATCATCCCCGGCGCCAGATCGTCACGCTCGAACACCCAGGGCGCCTGGCCGTCGCCGAGGCCGATCATGGGAAACGGCAGGGCGACCGGCGTGGCGAAACGCAGCCAGAGGGTGAGGATGGGTTGCCAGCCGTAGCCGGCCACCGCCTCGGCGGTGGCGGCCAGTTCCGGCAGGCCGGCGAGCAGGGCGGGCAGACGCGCGGGGTGCGTGGCGATGACCACCCGGTCGGCGACGGCCTCCGGGCCGGCCAGGTGGAAGCCGTTCGCGTGGCGCTGGATGGCGGTGACCTTCGCGCCCAGCCGGACCCGCTCGCCGAGTCGCGCCCACGCCGCCTCGCCGACCAGACGGCCGAGGTCGGCGCGGTTGAACAGCAGGTCGCTGGCGGCGCGGGGGCCGGCCAGGCTGTCTCGCAGCACGTTGCAGAACACCTGGGCGGAGGCGGTGGCGGCCGGGGTGTTGAGGGCGGCGACGCAGATCGGCGCCCAGAGACGGTCGATCAGGGCCGGGGGCTGCCGGTATTGCCGCAGCAGCGCCAGGGCGGGGATGTCTTCCGCCAGGCGAAATCGGCGCGCTTTCAGGGCATGCATGAAGCGCGCGGCCGCCAGCTTGTCGGCCAGGTCGAGGCCGCGCGCGAAGAGTAGTCCCGCGGCCAGATGCAGCGGCGCCGGCAGCCTGGGCAGGGCCAGGCGGAAGCCGGGGACGCGCAATTCGAGGGCGCGCCGTTCCAGCAGATGCGCGCTGCCCAGGCGCTCCAGCAGGCGCAGGGTCTCGGCATAGGCGCCGATCATCAGGTGCTGGCCGTTGTCGATGCGGATGCCGTTCCAGTCGAGACCGCGGGCGCGCCCGCCCAGTTGTTTCGCGGCTTCGTAGAGGGTGACCGGCTGGCCCGCCTCGCTCAGTTCCAGGGCGCAGGCGATGCCCGCCCAGCCACCGCCGACGACGGCGACGTTCATGCCGTGGCCAGCGCGCGTCCGGCCATCATCGCTCCGCCGCCCAGGTCTTCCAGGCCAGCCACAGCTTGCGCAGCGGGGTGAGCGAGGCGCGGCGGTCGAGTACCTGGAAGCCGTCGTCGCGGATCTCCCGCAACAGGGCGCGGTAGATGGCGGCCATGATCAGGCCGGGGCGTTGCGCCTTGCGGTCGGCGGCGGGGAGCAGGGCGAGGGCTTCCTCGTAGGTCTGTTCGGCGCGCTGGTACTGGAAGGCCATGAGCTGGCGGAAGCCGTCGCTCATGCGGCGGTCGAGGAGGTCGGCCTCGCTGACGCCATGCGCCGCCAGTTCGTCCAGCGGCAGATAGATGCGGTCGCGGCGGGCGTCCTCGCCGACATCACTGATGATGTTGGTGAGCTGGAAGGCCAGGCCCAGGCGGTGGGCATATTTCAGCGTGGTGTGGTCGCTGACGCCGAAGATCAGCGCCGCCACTTCGCCGACGACACCGGCGACGCGATGGCAGTAGAGACGCAGGGACTTGAAATCGGGGTAGCGGACGCGGCCGAGATCCATCTCCATGCCTTCGATGATCTGCTCGAAGGCCTCCCGCGGCAGCCGGAACGGTTCCACGGCTTCGCGCAGGGCCAGCGTCACCGGGTGCGAGGGGGTGCCGGCGTAGAGATGCGC
>CAZONS010000115.1:0-9994 GCA_964581195.1 uncultured Thiobacillus sp.
GATCAGGTCAGCCGGGAAATGATCCGCGAGAGCAAGAAAACCGGGCTGTTCAAGACCGGCTTGATCGGCCTCACGCTCGGCACCACCAGCACTCGCCACGCGCGGGAAGAAGCGATCGACACCGCCGTCTCCACCCAGGTCGCCAGCATCGACGGCAATCTTGGACTGTTGGCCGGGCGAGACCTTTCCGTCCAGGGCACCGACCTGCTCGCCGGCGGCGACATCGACCTCATCGGCGACAACGTCGCCATTCTCGCCGCCGCCAACGTCTACGACCGCAAGGACAGCGTCCAGACACGCACCAGCGGTCTCACCCTCGCCCTCAAGGGCGGCATCGTCGACGTGGTCGAAGCCGCCTGGCAAGCCGGCCGCAGGGCGGAAGAAACCAGCGACGGCCGCCTGAAAGCCGCCTACGCCGCCAAGGCCGGGTACCACCTGTACCGGGCCTACGACATGGCGGGCCAGCTGGCCGACTTCGGCACATCCCTCGAAGGCCTTGGGCAGGGGTTCAACGAACTCCTGAACGGCAACCGCGAAGCCAAGGCCGACAGTGGCGGCATCAACCTCGAACTCACGATCGGCGGCAGCGCCTCCTCGAGCGAAAACCGCCTGCACGAAGTCACCTACGGCGCCAGCCACCTCGACAGCGGCGGCGATACTACCGTGGTCGCGCGCGCGGGTGTGGAGGGCGGCGGCAACCTCGCCATCGTCGGCAGTCAGCTCACCGCCCACGACCTCACCCTCTCCGCGGGCAATGACCTCACGCTCCGCCACGCCCAACAGACCCGCACCGCCAGCGAGCAATCCAGCAACACCGCCGCCGCCGTCGGCATCGGCTTCGGCACGGACGGCCTCTACTTCACGGTCAGCGGCCAGGTCGGCAACGCGAAAGGCGAGGCGCTCAAGGAAGACAACGGAGAAACCCGGCTCCACGCCGACAACCGGCTCACGCTCCTGTCCGGCGGCGACGCCCTGCTCAAGGGCGTGATCGCCAACGCCCAGCGCATCGAAGCCGACATCGGCGGCGACCTCACCCTGCAAAGCCTGCAAGACAGCGAGCGTTACCGCTACAAGAGCAGCAACGCCGGCGGCAGCCTGCAAATCGGTTACGGCAAGTTCAACGCCTCGGTGAACGCCGGCCAGCAAAACATCCGCAACGACTACCAGAGCGTCATCGAACAGACCGGCCTGTTCGCTGGCGACGGCGGCTACGACATCCAGGTGGGCGGCCACACCCAACTGGACGGCGCCGCCATCGCCGGCGGAGAAGCCAGCCTCAATCGCCTCGGCACGCAAAGCATCGGCTACAGCGACCTCACGAATTACGAGCAAACCACGGTCAGCGGCTACAGCTTCGGCCTGGGCACCGGCGCCGGCAGCAACTACGTGAGCCCGGTGGCGAATCTGAACAGCAACCGCGCCAGCGTCACCCAAGCGGTAATCGGCCCGGGAACGCTCGAAGTCCGCGATCTGGCGGGCAAGGACCGCGAACAACTGGAAGCCGACAGCGCGGCACGGCAAAGCAGGATCGCCAGCCTTCAGAGCGACGTGGAGAAGCTCAAGGCCCAGAAGGCCCAGCAAGAATTGGGAAATACCTGGCTGCTGCCCTGGTGGAGAACCCTGCTGGCCTACGCCAAAGCCAACCCGACCACGCCGTGGTGGGGTGGCACGACCATAGGCAACATCATTCCCCAGCTTGAGGGCCTTATCGCCAGTGCCGAAACCGATCCCGCGACATTCCAGGCCCGGATCGACCAGGCCAACGGCCAGATCGCCGACAGCCAGGCCGCGCTCGCGCTGACCGACGGTTTGATCGGCGAATTCCAGGCCATCGACACCCTCACCGGCCGCGACCTCGCCACGGCCAACCCCGCCCTGACCAGCCGCTTCGACGCCAATCGCACGCGGGCGCACCTTGAAGCGATGACAGTATTCAGCGAAACCGCGATGCGGGTGGTGGGCGACGTCTACAAACCGCTGACCGACGCGGTGGCGCAAGCGGAAGCAGGGCTCAGGCAAGCGCAAAAGTCAGGCGACGGAACAGCCATCCAGGCGGCGACGGCCCGGCTCGCCGGCGCGCGGGCGACCCTGGACGCCAAGAGCGGCGAACGCGCCCTGGCGCACGGCCTGGTCGGCGGCCTCACCGCCGCCCTGGGCGGGGTGGACCCGGCCAGCGGCTTCCTCGGCGGCGCGGCCGGCAAGCTGGCCACGGTGGAACTGGGCCAGCTCATCGACGGCAGCGACTGGGCCCGGAGCAACCCCGTCGCCGCCGAACTGCTCAAGACCGCCATCGCCACCTCGGCGGGGATGGTGGTGGGCGGCAACACCGGCGGCATGGTGGCCAGCCAGGGGGATCGGTTCAACCGGCAGTTGCACCTGAATGAAATCGATTTAATCAAGGCGCGCGCACGGCAATTCGCCTTGAAGTTGACCGGAGGTCGGGAACCAAGTGCAGAGGAAATCGCGCAAGCAGAAGCCCGGTTGCTCGACCAAGCGGACCGGAACGTCAATAGCCTCAGTGACCTGCTTTATGACGGCCAGGCCAACACCTTCCTGACGGACATCAAGCGGGAACTTGCGCAAGCCGGGCAAGATACGCTGCCCCAAGGTGGTCAGTATTTCTTCGCCAGTCCGGAAGATTATTTCAATGCCGCGAAATACGCCGAGGTTCTCTCCACCAAGGCCGGGCAGGAAGCCTATGCCAAAATCGTACAGTCCGGGTATGGTCGCGAACTGCCCAACTACTATTACGCGCGTCAGATAAAACTAGCTGGTGAAGAAGCGGACCGGCAGCTCCAGGCAGCGCTTCTGGCCCTCGCTACGGTAGGTGGCGTAAAAGTGGTGTCGGAACTGCCCAAGCTCGCCAAATGGGCAACGGCGGAACTCCAGGCCTGTGTGGCCAATCCGGTGTTGTGCGCCAACCAGTTGGGCCTTGCGGCAGGTGAAGCGGCTGCCGGGACGGCAATAGGGGGTGGCAGCTTTCATGTTGTCGGCCAGCCGGCCAAGAGCGCGGTCAACGCGGCGGATGCCTTGCGGCTGCGAACCCATTTGGGCTTCCAGCAAGCGGGTATATTGAACAGCGAGGGGAAGTTGACGCAGGAGGCGATTGCCAAGTCTGAGGATATTTTCCTTGATGGTGGAATCAAGAACCCGTCGGTAGTGAAGCAGCTGACCAGCGATGGTTCCTCCATCAGCGATTGGCAGAAATTCACGACACCAAGTGTCACCATGCCCAACGGGCAACGAATGCAGATCCACTACTACATGAACACCAAGACCGGTAAGGTCGATTACGAGACGAAGGACTTCAAGGTGAAGGGAGTGGTCAAGCCATGATCGTACGGTATGCCAGGCTATGTGAGCGATTTGAGAGTCTACAAAACGATCCTTCGCTTACCGTTGGAAAGGAATATTTAGTATTTGTCATAGCGTTCTCATCACATCGCTGTGAAACTGTGTTTTCCATACAGGCAGATTCTGATGGCACTCCGATTTTGCGCAATGCCAAGGACTTTGACATTGTCGATCCACGCTTGCCAGATGGATGGGGTTGCTATGTGTTCACCGCGGAGCATCTGGCCATCTATCCGGCAGACCTCGCGGGAGGGCTTTGGGACAGATATCACGATGGCGATGAAGAGGCGGAGAGGATATTTGAAGCCGTCAAGCAGAAGCTGATTGCCTTTCATGCCAAGTCACCTGAATGACCTGCTTGTACAGTCGCCATGGCGATCTGGCTCACTTGACTGACTGACCTCGTCGTCCCCATGGCGACTTGGCGGCCCCCGCTCCTGCGGCTCTTCCTGATCGCCGCGCTGGTCTGGACCATCCCGGTGGCGGGCCATGTGCGGCTTGCCGCTCAGGAGCAAACCGCGCTGGCCACCACGCTGGGACTTCTGGACCAGTTCGACGCCGTCGCCACCCTGACGAGCCGCGACGTGGCCGCAGCCAACCCGGCGCTGAAGAACGGCTTCGACGCCAACCGCACGCGCGCCCACATCGAAGCCATGCAAGTCTTCTCGGAGACGGCGATGCGGGTGGTGGGCGACGTCTACAAGCCGCTGACCGACGCGGTGGCGCAAGCGGAAGCGGGGCTCGGACAAGCGGAAAAGTCGGGCGACGCGGCGGCCATCCAGGCGGCGTCAGCCCGGCTCGCCGACGCGCGGGCGGCCCTGGACGCAAAAACCGGCGAACGCGCCCTGGCGCACGGCCTGGTCGGCGGGCTGACGGCGGCCCTGGGCGGCGTGGACCCGGCCAGCGGCTTCCTCGGCGGGGTGGCGGGCAAGCTCGCCAGCACGGAACTGGGCACGCTGATCGACGGCAGCGACTGGGCCCGGAGCAACCCCGTGGCCGCCGAACTGCTCAAGACCGCCATCGCCACCTCGGCCGGGATGGTGGTGGGCGGCAACACCGGCGGCATGGTGGCCAGCCAGGGGGATCGGTTCAACCGGCAGTTGCACATGGCCACGTACGACAAGCTCAAGGGGCAATGCGGCGGAAAGGCCAACACCATCGAATGCCGGACGCTGCAACGCATGACCGGCGTGAACAGCCGGATGCGGGACGACATCATCCTGCCCCAGGATCAAGTCGTGGCCAACTACGACGCCCAGGGCACGGTGGTGAGCTACACCCTGGTCGACAAGGCCAGTAACCAGGCCTGGATGATCATGGAACCGGTGGAGTTCGAGGTGTACCGGGAACTCGGCTACCAGATCCGGGCGGACTACCAAGCCTACAGCCAGCAGGAACTGGATCGGGCGTCCTACGCCTTCTACGCCGCCAACTACGATCTGAAGCGGGCGGCGGAACACCTCTCCTACGACTGGCTGAACAAGGACGCCGTGCGGAATGCGGCCCTATCGGTCGTTGCGGGCGGGGTGGCCAGCAAGCTGGTGGGGAAGTTGGTGGGATTGGCGGGGCAGACAACCACGACGCTCTGGAAATCCGCCAGCCAGCTATCGACCAGCGAGGCGAACCGGCTGCTCAGGCAGTCATTGCCATCGGGCACCAAGATAACCGGCAACGGCAGCGCGGATGCGGTGAATGCGGCCGCCGTGCTCAAGGAGTATGACCCCCCCTTGATTGCCGGAACGAAGGTGGTCGACCTCGTCACCACGCAGCCTACGCAGTTTGTGCGGGTGTATGCGACCGACAGCGGATCGGAACAAGTCGGTAGCTGGGTGATGCGCGCCGAGGATGTCGCGGGTTTGTCGGCACAGCAGATTGCCAGCAAGTTCAGCCTGCCGCAGGTGCCGAACATGCGCACCGACGTCACTATCCCGGCCGGGAATAAAATGCAGGCCAGTGTCGCCAACAACATCCTGTTGGGCACCAATGGCGGCGGGGGTGGGGTGCAGTTTCAGATTCAGATGCCGAGTAGTGCTCGCCCACCAGCAGACTGGTTTACCAATCCGAGAGCAATGCAGTGAGGTTTATTGATATGAGGCGTTTCAACGGGTGGCCGGTTAGGCAATTACTTTTGCCGTGCGGGGATACTATCGTTTGCACATTTGCCAAAGATGGCTTGGAGCCCCCAGAAACACTGTTTGAAGCCAACCACAACGTCTACCGCCTCACTGCCGATGGTGAGGTGGTCTGGCAGGTTCGTCGAGTGGACAACAACCGCCCGGCGGACTGGTGGGAACAGTTGCACAAGCTGGCGAGGGCAAACGGCTACGACGGCGAGAGGATGCCGTTCGCGTATATCAAGCTTGTGTACCCGGATGGCCGCCGGATTACCAGTGATGAACACGGCGACGGCAAAGAGGTTGCCCTGTGGGAGCCAGGCTGCAAAATCCTGATTCATGATATTTCTGGTACGGGGCCTCAGCTCTACGAGCTTGACCCTGAAACGGGGATAGCAAACAACGTGACCCCCAAAAACCCCGGCCGCCCTTGGTAAGCAAACGGGGCCGAACAACCGTGGAGAGACCACAGACGTTTCCCGGCGATCCCCTGCGTCCCGACGGGCCAAGTACGCACCCACCCCGGCCCGCAGCCGAGTCGAAGCCGGTGAAGACCGGCAGGCTGTCGGGGCGTCGTTGACGTCGCCATAACCGAATAGCTCCACCTATCCGATCCATTTCCACCCACCACTAAACCAGGGACAGAAACATGAACGCATGCCGCATCACCCTCTCCGCCACTTTGCTGCTCGGCCTCACCGCCTGCGCCACCACGCCCAGGCCCATCCCGGCGCAAATCGGCCAGACACTCCAATCCGGCCGGGTCGTGGTCTCGCCCATCCCCACCCCGATCCGCCTTTCGGAAAAAACCAAGGCGCAGGCCATCGGCAACGTGGTCGCCACCTCCATGCTGGGCAGCGCCCTCGGCGGCGGCCACGTGGAGGCCTCAAAGGTGTTCGCCGAGACCGCCGCCCATGCCCTGCCCGACAGCTACCGGATCGCGGCCGGAGCGGGGGCGGATCTTGCGCTGGCCAAACGGTTCTCGGACTACTTCAGTGCCAGGAGCCCAGGCAGCGGTACGGCGGACGGCCATTACCTGCTTACGGTAAAGGCCGAGAAATGGGAACTGGGTTATGTCTCCTTCCTTGCTAGCCAGGACTACGCCCTGAGCTATCTATTGCGCGTCCGTGTGGAAGAAAACCATGGCGGAAAGAGAAACCGGATCGCGCAGTACGATTGCCACAACCTGGGCCGGGAGTCCGAGCAGGCGACGAAACTGCCTTATGAGACCTGGAGAGCCGAGGGTTACAAGGCGTTGGACGAAGAAGCGGAGAAGATCGTCGGGGAGTGCTACCAGCAGGGCCTGCGGGAACTGGGGCTGGGTTGAGCGAAGCCGCGCAATTGCGTCATGCGCGGTTGAAGGAAGTCCGCACCCGCATTGTCGATAGTTGGCTGTTCGCGCCGGTCTCCACCACGACGCGGCTCGCCATCGACAACGAGGAAAGCTTCCTCTCCCAGGGCAGCCTGGTCACGGGAAACAGCCGGCGAGACCCGAAAACAGCGGATAGTCGGGTTTCAGTCGATTGGCAGTATCGGTAGGCGGCAATTCCATGCAGGGCAGCAGCTGGATTCGGACTACATCCTGGGCGTGGCGTAGCAGAGGTTGTTGGCGTCGAAAGAGAGGCTCATCTGTTCGGCGCTGGGCAGGACGATGTATTTGACGCCGATGGTGTCGACGCCGTTCTTCCAGAACATCGCGAACACGGCCTTTTCACCGTTGCTGACGATGTGGGTGTTGGAATAGACGCGGGAAGGCTGGCCGTACTGGTTGTTGTAGTTGTTGGTGGTGATGATCAAGCCCTTGAGCGAGGGCCGCACGTCCTGTTCGAAGCCGACCAGCTTGCCCTTGCAGAAGCGGAACTGGTAGCGGCGGGCGATGCTGGGGTCGTTGTCGTAGGCGAGGATGACGTCGTCTGAGGGTTCCACCACCATGTCGAAGTTCCAGTTGGCGATGAGCTGGGTCTTGACCTCGTTCTGCGCCATGCCGCTCTTGAATTCGGCGACCTCGAAGGCGTGGGCGGCGCCGCTCAGGCAGGCGGCGGACAGGAGTGAGTGGACTAGCTTCATGGCGGCATTCGCTTCGCATCGACGGCCGCCATGATAGCCGGCCCGGGGGCCGGCATGGCGATGCTCAGCTGCGGAAGCGCCCGACCGTGCCGGTGAGCTGATCGGCGAGCTGGCGCATTTCCTGCACGGTCCGGTCGGACTGGGTGATGGCGGATTCGGTGCCGGCGGCGAGATCGGTCAGGCGTTCGATGTTGCTGGAGATGAGGTGGCTGGCGCGCGATTGTTCCTGCATCGACTGGCTGATCTGGGCGATGCCCTTGCGCGCCTCCAGGACGGCGCTGTGGGCCTGCTGGACGATGCGGGACACCTCGTCGCCACGGCTGGAGCCTTCTTCCAGCGCCGCCGCGCCCTGCTTGATCGCGCCTTCGACCTGGCCGGACTGGGCGTTGAGGTCGGCGGTGACGCGGCTGATCTCGTTGGCGTGCTGGGCGGTTTTTTCCGCGAGCTTGCGGACTTCGTCGGCCACCACCGCGAAGCCGCGGCCCTGTTCGCCGGCGCGGGCGGCTTCGATGGCGGCGTTGAGCGCGAGCAGGTTGATCTGTTCGGCGATGTCCTTGACGTGCTGGGTGGCGCCGATGATGGCCTGGGTGCTGCCGAGGAATTTCTCGACCGAGTCCGACATGCCCTTCACCGCGCTCTGCACGCTGCCCATGGCCTGATCGAGGTCCTTCATGCGGGCGAGGCCCTGATCGGAGTATTCGGCGCTGCGGGTGGAGACCGCTTCGACCTGGCTGGCGTTGTCCGCCACCGAGGCGATGCTGGCGGTCATTTCCTCGACGGCGGCGGCGGTGGAGGTGACCGCGCCGGTCTGGTCGGCGGTGGCGCCGCGCAGGCCGGAGGAGGATTTGGCCAGGTTGGCGGAGAGCGCGTGCAACTGCTCGGCATTGCCCTTGATGCCGTTGACCAGGGTCTGCAGGCCGGCGATGAAACGGTTGAAGGCGATGGAGATGCGGCACAGTTCGTTGTCGCCCTGGATCTGCAGGCGCACGGTGAGATCACCCTCGCCGGCGGCGAGCGATTCGATCGACTGGCCGAGCAGGTTGAGCTGGGAGAGGATGTTGCGGACGATGGTCAGGGCGATGCCGAGGCCGACCAGGACCGCGATGATGGTCATGACCAGGGCAATGGTCTGGGCGTTCTCGGTGTTGTGCTGAACCGCCGTCTCGCGCGCGTCGATCACGGCCTTCTGCTCCTTGATCAGATCCAGCAGGGCTTGCCTGATTTCCCGCCAGACCGGGGTTTCACCCTTGTTCAGGCGTGCCTTGGCGGCTTCGATGTCGGCTTGTTTCACCAGGTCGCGGACTTCGGTCTGCAGCGCCTGTTGGCGGCCGCGCGCCTCGGCCACCTTGGCCAGCGCCTCGGCCTGCTTGTTGCCTTCGCCGACCAGGGCGCGGGTCTCCGTCAGCAGCTTGTCCATGGTTCCGCTGGCCTTGTCGAAGTTTTCGTAGGCCTTGGGGTTGTCCGGGTCGAGGATGATGTTGCGCAGTGCCTGGCCCATTTGCAGACCGTTGGCGTAGAGCTCGGTGTAGTTGAGCAGCACCCGCTGTTCCTGATTGATGAAGCTGGTGAACTCGGACTTGGCGCGGTTCAATGCCTGCCAGGAGACCAGCGTGGACACCAGGAACAGGGTGACGACGGCGGCCAGCAGGATGATGAGTTGGGTGCGGATCTTGAATTTGCGCAGATTCAGCATGGAAAGCCTCGTTATTGAGACATTGTGGGCACCCGTGATTACGGCGTTTCAGCGGCGAACTTGAGGATGGATGCCACTTGAGTCGCCGCGTTATTGGTTCGCGGGACGGAATGCCGGCCCGTCACGCGCCGCGCCGGCTCAGTCCTCGTCCTCGCGGCCGGGCAGGCTGAACACCGGCAGGCTCCAGCCCCAGACGATGGCGCCCAGGCGCAGACCGGCGATGCAGGCCATGCCGAGCAGGGCGGCGAGGGTGCGGTCAATGACGAATTGCAGCAGGAGATAGAGCGTCACGCCGACGATGGCGGCGGTGGCGTAGATGCGGCCGCGGCGCAGGATCAGCGGCACCTCGGCGCACATCATGTCGCGCAGGACGCCGCCGGCGGCGCCGGTGAGAGTGCCCATGGTCACCGCGACGATGCCGCCGTAACCGAACTGCTCGGAGACCTGGGCGCCGCTGATGCTGAACAGCGCCAGGCCGAGGGCGTCCGCGATCAGGATCAGGCGCGCCGGCGGGTGCCGCCAGCGGGCGTAGACCACGGTGAGCAGGGCGGCCAGCAGGCTGACGTAGACATAGGTGGTGTCGGCCATCCAGAACACCGGGTGGCGGTCGAGCAGGACATCGCGCAGGGTGCCGCCGCCGGTGGCGGTGACCAGGGCGATCACCACCACTCCGAGCAGGTCGAAATGCCGCCGCCCGGCCGCCAGCGCGCCGCTGACCGCGAACACCGCGACGCCGAGCAGGGCGATGGTGTGCAGCAGGGTCATG
>CAZONS010000116.1:0-9971 GCA_964581195.1 uncultured Thiobacillus sp.
CGGGGTGTCGCCGGTCCACGAGCGGGAATATCTGCTCGGGGACGGTCGGGTCATCACCGTGGAACTGCGCCTCGTCCCACTCCGGGATGACGCCGGGGAACTCCGGGGCATGTGGGCCTTCGCGCGTGACATCGGCAGCCGCAAGCGGGCGGAAGACGCCCTGCGCGGCAGCGAGGCGCATCTGCGCAGCATTCTGCGCGCCACCCCGGTCGGCATCGGCGTGGTGATCGACCGGGTGTTCACGGAAGTCAACGAAACCATGACACGCCTGACCGGGTATGGCAGGGAGGAGTTGATCGGACACTCCTCCCGCATGCTCTATCCGAGCGATGCCGAGTTCGAACGGGTCGGCCGCCTGAAATACGCCGAGGTGCGAGAGCATGGCCTTGGCGCCCTGGAAACCCGCTGGCGGCGCAAGGACGGCGTGGTTCGCGATATCTATCTGTCATCCGCCCCGACCGATCCGGACGACCCCGGCAAGGGGATGACTTTCTCGGCGCAGGACATCACCGATCGCAAGCAGGCCGAGAGCACCCTGCGCAAGCTGGCGCAGGCGGTCGAGCAAAGCCCGGAAAGCATCGTCATCACCGATACGCAGGCCAATCTGGAATACGTCAACGAGACCTTTCTGCGGAACACGGGCTACAGCCGCGAGGAAGCGCTCGGTCGCAATCCGCGCATCCTGCATTCCGGCAAGACGCCGACCACCACGTATGAGTCGCTGTGGCGGGCCATGACCGAGGGACGCCCGTGGAAGGGCGAATTCATCAACCGGCGCAAGGATGGCAGCGAATATGTGGAATTCGCCATCATCACGCCGCTGCGCCAGCCGGACGGCAGCATCAGTCATTACGTCGCGGTGAAGGAGGACATCACCGAGAAGAAGCGGGTCGCCGCCGAACTCGATCGTCACCGTCTGCATCTGGAGGAACGGGTCGAATCGCGCACGGCGGAGTTGATCGCCTCGCGAGAGGAAGCGCGGCGGCTGGCGCGGGTGAAGAGCGATTTCCTCGCCAACATGAGCCATGAGATCCGCACGCCGCTGAACGCCGTTCTGGGATTCGCCCAGATCGGCCTGCGCGACAGCACCGACGAGAAGTCGCGGCATGCCTTCGGCCACATTCTCGACTCCGGCCAGATCCTGTTGCGCGTGGTCAATGACATCCTCGACTTTTCCAAGATCGAGGCCGGCAAGCTGGAAATCGAGCAGGGCAGGCTGCGCCCGGGCGAGGTTCTCGAGCATTGCGCCGCCCTGGTGCGGGAGGGCGCCAAGGCCAAGGGCCTCGTCCTGAACGTCGAGATGGCGGCGGATGTGCCCGCGAGCTGCGACGGCGACGCATTGCGGTTGATCCAGGTGCTGATGAATCTGCTGACCAATGCCATCAAGTTCACCAAGCGCGGCCGTGTCGCCCTGAGCGCTTCGCGCGAGGGCGACTGGCTGGCGTTCCGGGTGAGCGATAGCGGCATCGGCATGAGTCCGGAGGTTCAATCCCGTCTGTTTCAGCCGTTTGAACAGGCCGACAGCTCGACCACCCGCAGATTCGGAGGAAGCGGTCTCGGCCTGGCGATCTGCCAGCGTCTCCTGGACTTGATGGGAGGCGACATCGAGGTGCGCAGCCAGCCCGGCGTCGGCAGCGAATTCCATCTGCGCCTGCCGCTGCGCCATCCGGAGGGACTGGCCGAGCGACCCGCGATCACAGCGCCCATCCACGCCACGGAGCCGAGCCTGGCGCCGCGTCTGCAAGGCCTGTCCATCCTGGTCGCCGAGGACAACGGGGTCAACCGCATGGTGCTCGAGGAGCTCCTGAGCGGCCAGGGCTGCAGGCTGACGCAGGTCGCCAACGGCCTGTTGGCGCTGGAGCAGGTGCGCCAGCGGGGCGCCGAAGCCTTCGATGTGGTGTTGATGGACATTCAGATGCCGGTGATGGACGGCATCGAGGCCACCCGGCGGCTCAGGGCCATCGCGCCCTCGCTGCCCATCATCGGCCAGACCGCGCACACCCTGGAGGAAGAACGCGCGCGCTGCCTGGCGGCCGGCATGGCCGCGCATGTCGCCAAGCCCATCATGCTGGAGGAACTGATCCGCGCCATACGCCGCCATGTGGCCGGATTCGCCGCCACCGCCGAGCCGGAGCGGGAACCGCCGCCGCCGGAACTGCCCGATACCGGCGGCGATCCCCTCGACTGGGACGCGGTGGCCGCGCGCTACCAGGGCAGGGAGGCGTTTCTCGGCATGTTGCTGGCCGCCATCGTCCAGGGCAGCGGCGACAAGCCGGATGCGCTGCTTCAGGCGGCCGCCCGCCGGGATTTCGAGCAACTGATATTCCTCGGTCACAGCCTCAAGGGCATGGCGGCGGACATCCTGCCCCCGCGCATTCGCAAACTGTCCGCCCGCGTCGAGCTCGCGGCGCGTGATCGGTCGGACGCGGCCTTGCGCGATGCGGGGGAACTGGCCGAGGCATTGCGCGGCTTCCTCGGGGAAATCAGCGCCCGTCGTGAAATCGACGGCACCGAGCCGGCCCTGGCGGGGCAGCCGACTCGGGAGAGGGTGGATGTCGATGCCCTGCTGGATCAGCTCGAGACGCTGCTGAGGGCGAGCGACACCACCGCGAACCTGCTGCTGGTGGAACACGAGGCGCTGTTGCGACGGCTCTACGGTGACGAAGCCCGCCGGCTGGCGGGCGAGATCCAGCGCTTCGATTACGACGCCGCCCTGGACAGCCTGACACGGCTATGGCGGCCGGGCGGTTCGGATGGCGCGCGCCAGGCTGGATGAATCAGACGGCGTTCAAACCTCGCACACGCCCGCCATCATCACTTCGCCGTCCTGTTCCACGCTTTCGATGCGTACCGAGTAGCCCCATAGTCTTGCCACATGCCGCAGCATCTCCGGCGTGGTCTCGCCCAGCGGCCGGCGGTCGTGCATGTAGTGGCGCAGGGTGAGCGAACGGTCGCCGTAGACGTCGACGTCGTAGACCTGGATGTTGGGCTCGCGGTTGCCCAGGTTGTACTGCTCGGCCAATCGCTGGCGCACCGCCCGGTAGCCGGCATCGTCGTGGATGGCGGCGATTTCCAGCTTTTCTTCCTCGTCGTCGTCGACCACCGCGAACAGCTTGAGGTCGCGGATCAGCCTGGGCGAGAGGTATTGGGCGATGAAGCTCTCGTCCTTGAAATTGCGCATGGCGAAGTCGAGCGACTTGACCCAGTCGCTGCCGGCCAGTTCTGGAAACCAGCGGCAATCTTCCTCTGTCGGATGCTCACAGATGCGGCGCAGATCCTGGAACATGGAAAAGCCGAGGGCATAGGGGTTGATGCCGCTGTAGGCGCGGCTGTAATAGGGCGGCTGATGGACGACATTGGTGTGGCTTTGCAGGAATTCCAGCATGAAGCCATCGGTGAGCTTGCCTTCCTCGTAGAGATGATTGAGCAGGGTGTAATGCCAGAAGGTGGCCCAGCCCTCGTTCATCACCTGGGTTTGCCGTTGCGGATAGAAGTACTGCGCGATCTTCCTGACGATGCGAATGATCTCGCGTTGCCAGGGCTCCAGGCGGGGGGCGTTCTTCTCGATGAAATAGAGCAGGTTTTCCTGCGGTTCGGCGGGGAAGCGAGCAACCTCTCGCGCGTGTTCCGCTTCCCGCCGGGCCGGCAGGGTGCGCCAGAGATCGTTCACCTGGGATTGCAGGTAATCCTCGCGCTCGGTCTGGCGCGCCTGTTCCTTGGCCATGGACAGCCGGGCCGGGCGCTTGTAGCGGTCGACACCGTGGTTCATCAGGGCGTGGCAGGAGTCGAGCAGGAGTTCGACCGCCTCCTCGCCATGGCGCTGCTCGCACTCGGCGATGAAGTTGCGGGCGAACACCAGGTAGTCGAGGATGCCCTCGGCGTCGGTCCAGGTGCGGAACAGGTAGTTGCCCTTGAAGAAGGAGTTGTGGCCGTAGGCGGCGTGGGCGATCACCAGGGCCTGCATGGTCATGGTGTTCTCTTCCATGAGGTAGGCGATGCAGGGGCTGGAGTTGATGACGATCTCGTAGGCCAGGCCCATCTGGCCGCGCCTGTAGCTCTTCTGGGTGGAGAGGAACTGCTTGCCGTAGGACCAGTGGTGGTAGCCCACCGGCATGCCCACCGAGGAGTAGGCGTCGATCATCTGCTCGGAGGTGATCACCTCGATCTGGTTGGGATAGGTGTCGAGACCGTAATGGGCCGCCACCCGGCGGATTTCCCGGTCATAGGTATCGAGCAGTTCGAAGGTCCATTCGGAGCCTTCGGACAGGGGTTGGCGTGGGGCGACGACCGGGCTGTCTTCCATCTCAGGTCACCTTCTTCCTGAACAGTTCACGGAACACCGGATAGATGTCCTCCGGGGTGAGGATGCGCCGCATGGAGAAGCGCTTGTTGGCTACCTTCACCCGCTCGTATTCGTGCCACAGGCTTTGCGGTTCCTCGGCCTCGATCTCGACATAGGCGAAGTACTGCAGCAGCGGCAGGATGCCCTGCAACAGCAGCTCGCGGCAGCGCGGCGAATCCTCTTCCCAGTTGTCGCCGTCCGAGGCCTGGGCGGCGTAGATGTTCCAGTTGCTGCTGGGGTAGCGCGCCAGGATGATCTCGCGCATCAGTTCCAGGGCGCTGGACACCACCGTGCCGCCGCTTTCCCGGGAGTGGAAGAAGTCCTCCTCATCCACTTCCCTGGCGATGGTGTGATGGCGAATGAACACGACCTCGATGCGTTCGTAGTTCCGGGTGAGGAACAGGTAGAGCAGCATGAAGAAGCGCTTGGCGATGTCCTTGCGGCCCTCGTCCATGGAGCCGGAAACGTCGAGCAGGCAGAACATCACCGCCTGGCTGGAGGGCGTCGGCTGGTCGACCCGGTTGGCATAGCGCAGGTCCCAGGTGTCGATGAACGGCACGGCGGCGACCCGCGCCTTGAGGCCGGCGATCTCCTCGCGCAGGTCTTCCGCTTCCGGACTGTCGTCCTGGCCCCGGGCGATCAGCGCCGCCAGCGCCTCCTCCGCTTCGCGCAGGGCATCGCGAGGGCCGGCGGCCATGGCCAGGCGGCGGCCGATGGCCTGCTTCATGGAACGCACCACGTGCAGGTTGGACGGGTTGCCCTGGCTGACGAAACCGGCCCGCGACTTCTTCACCTCCGGCACGGCGGCCAACTGCTTCTTCACCAGGTCGGGCAGGGCCAGGTCCTGGAAGAAGAAGTCCATGAACTCCTCCCGGGTCAGCTCGAACACGAAATCGTCCAGCCCCTCGCCATCCTGGGACGCCTTGCCGCCGCCACCGCCGCCGCCCTCGGGCCGGTCGACCCGGTCACCCGTGACGAACTCCCGGTTGCCGGGGTGGATGACGTTGCGGCGGCCACCGGAGCCATGGTGGAAGATCGGTTCGGACAGATCCTTGGACGGGATGGAGATCTTCTCGCCGCGCTCCAGGTCGGTCACCCCCCGGCCAGATACGGATTCCGCCACCGCCTTGCGGATCTGGCCCTTGAAGCGGCGCAGGAAGCGCTGCCGGTTGACGGCGCTGCGGTTCTTGCCGGACAGGCGGCGGTCGACGAGTTGGCTCATGTGCGTGCCCCGCTCAGGACGCCTTCCTCGCGCGCAGATACCACTCGGCCAACAGCCGCACCTGCTTGTCGGTGTAGCCCTTGCTCACCATGCGCTGCACGAAGTCCTGGTGTTTCTTCTGCTCGTCGCTGGAGGCCTTGGCGTTGAACGAGATCACCGGCAACAGGTCCTCGGTGCTGGAGAACATCCGCTTCTCGATCACGGCGCGCAGCTTCTCGTAGCTGGTCCACGCCGGGTTGCGGCCCTGGTTCTGGGCGCGGGCGCGCAGCACGAAGTTGACCACCTCGTGGCGGAAGTCCTTCGGGTTGGCGATGCCCGCCGGCTTCTCGATCTTCTCCAGTTCGAGGTTGAGCTGGCCGCGATCGAGCATCTCGCCGGTGTCCGGGTCGCGGTATTCCTGGTCCTGGATCCACATGTCGGCGTAGGTCACGTAGCGGTCGAAGATGTTCTGGCCATATTCCGAATACGACTCCAGATAGGCCGTCTGCAATTCCTTCTCGATGAATTCCGCGTAATGCGGCGCCAGGTATTCCTTGAGGTAGGCGATGTAGCGTTGCTCCACTTCGGGCGGCAGCTGTTCCTGCTCGATCTGCTGCTCCAGGATGTAGAGCAGGTGCACCGGGTTGGCGGCGACCTCGCTGTGGTCGAAGTTGAACACACGCGACAGGATCTTGAAGGCGAAGCGGGTGGAGATGCCGGTCATGCCCTCGTCGACCCCGGCGAAATCCCGATATTCCTGATAGCTCTTGGCCTTGGGGTCGGTGTCCTTGAGGTTTTCACCGTCGTAGACGCGCATCTTGGAATAGATGCTGGAGTTTTCCGGTTCCTTCAGGCGGGTGAGCACCGAGAACCGCGCCAGCATCTCCAGGGTGCCGGGTGCGCAGGGCGCCTCGAACAGCGAGCTGTGCTGCAGCAGCTTCTGGTAGATCTTCACTTCCTCGGAGACGCGCAGGCAGTAAGGCACCTTCACGATGTAGATGCGATCCAGGAAGGCCTCGTTGTTCTTGTTGTTGCGGAAGGCGGTCCACTCCGATTCGTTGCTGTGCGCCAGCACGATGCCGTCGAAGGGGATGGCGCCAAAGCCCTCGGTGCCCTTGTAGTTGCCCTCCTGAGTGGCGGTGAGCAGCGGATGCAGGACCTTGATCGGCGCCTTGAACATCTCCACGAATTCCAGCAGGCCCTGGTTGGACAGGCACAGGCCGCCGGAATAGCTGTAGGCGTCCGGGTCGTCCTGGGAGAATTTCTCCAGCTTGCGGATATCCACCTTGCCCACCAGGGAGGAGATGTCCTGGTTGTTCTCGTCGCCCGGCTCGGTCTTGGAGATGCCCATCTGGCCCAACACCGAGGGCCAGCGCTTGACCACGCGGAACCTGGTGATGTCGCCGTTGTACTCATGCAGGCGCTTCACCGCCCAGGGGGAGAGCACCCGGCCGAGATAGCGGCGCGGGATGCCGTATTCCTTTTCCAGGATGTCGCCATCCTCGTCGGCGGAGAACAGCGCCAGCGGCGAGTCGTTCACCGGCGAGCCCTTGATCGCGTAGAACGGCGCCTTTTCCATCAGATGCTTGAGTTTCTCGGCCAGGGACGATTTGCCGCCCCCCACCGGGCCGAGCAGGTAGAGGATCTGTTTCTTCTCTTCCAGCCCCTGCGCCGCGTGACGGAAGTAGGAGACGATCTGCTCGATGGTCTCCTCCATGCCGTAGAAGTCCTTGAACGCGGGATAGACCTTGATCACCTTGTTGGAAAACAGCCGCGACAGTCGCGAGTCCTGGCGGGTGTCCACCAGCTCCGCCTCACCGATCGCGGCGAGCATGCGCTCGGCGGCGCTGGCGTAGGCGATGCGGTCTTTCCTGCAGATGTCGAGGAATTCTTCCAGGGAATATTCTTCCTCTTCCCGGCGGTAGCGTTCGATGTACTGGTTGAACAAGCTCATGTCGATCTCCCGGTGGATGCTCGAAAGGGTCTTGCGTAGAGCCGTAGCAATGCGCATGCCATGGCGTGGTCACGCTTGTACAGACCGCATCGGGTTTGATTGGTGCCCGTGGAGGGGAAAAACATGGCGGATGCGCGTGCATGGTGCGGGTCTTTGCACCAACGTGGTGCGACGGAGGCCTGGCGTCCGCCGTAGACCAGGCGTCGCGGGCCTGGCGGTAATGTTCACCACGTTCGGGGACTGGCATGGCACACTCCACCGACCGTCACACCTGGTGTTCATTCCCCAGGGAGATGGACGGGTCTTGGATGCGGGCGCCTGACGCGAGGAGCGGAATTGAACGAAGACGCATGGGTGATCTGGTTGGTTGCCCTGATCATGGCCGTGGGAGTGCTGAGCCTGGTGGCCGTAATACTGCTGCGACGGGAAGATCGGCGGCAGCGCCGGCGCCGCTCCGTCTATTACCGGCATCGCTAGGAGCCTGTCGGACTTTGGGATCGTCGGCGGCGAATGTGCCGCGCCGCATGGGCTACCCTTGAACGGGGCGGGTCCGTTTCGTATGGCGGCATCCCGCTCTCCCCCGACATGATCGAGGACAAGGAGCGAACCCGATGAAAATCACCTTTCTGGGCGCCGCGCGCGAAGTCACCGGCTCGCGTTATCTGCTGGAGGCCGATGGCGCGCGTTTTCTGATCGATTGCGGCATGTTCCAGGGTGGCCGCGAGGCGCGCGAAAAGAACCGCCAGGCTTTTGCCTTCGATCCCGCGTCGATCGATTTCGTCCTGCTCAGCCATGCGCACATCGACCATTCCGGCCTGCTGCCGCGACTGGTCGCGCTCGGCTTCAGGGGGCCCATCTACACCACTCGCGCCACCCGCGACCTGTTGGCGGTGATGTTGCCGGACGCCGGCCACATTCAGGAACGCGAGGCGGAGAGCGAGAACTACCGGCGCTTCAAATCGAAAAAGAAGGCGCCGCGCCATGACTTCGCGCCGCTCTATACCGTGGAACAGGCGCGCGCCAGCCTCAAGTACCTCGAAG
Source organism: uncultured Thiobacillus sp. (assembly GCA_964581195.1). Taxonomy (GTDB): domain Bacteria; phylum Pseudomonadota; class Gammaproteobacteria; order Burkholderiales; family Thiobacillaceae; genus PFJX01. The sequence goes on from CAZONS010000116.1 coordinate 8,539, forward strand.
CGGTGGACTACGGCCAGGAGATCACGCCGCATCCGTCCGTGCGTTGCGTGTTTCGCGATGCCGGCCACATTCTTGGTTCGGCCATCGTGGAAGTCTGGCTGGGCAGCGGCGCCCGGCGGCGCAAGGTCGTGTTCTCGGGCGATCTCGGGCAGCCGGCGCGACCCCTGGTGCGCGACCCGACGCCGATCGGCGAGGCGGATGTCCTGATCGTGGAATCGACCTACGGCGACCGCGTGCACAAGAGCATGGCCGAGACCGAGGACGAACTGGTACAGGTGGTCAACGACACCCTGCGGAAGAAGAGGGGCAATCTCATCGTCCCCGCCTTCGCCGTCGGCCGTACCCAGGACATGCTCTACCTGCTGGCCGACCTGACCCGCCAGGGACGCATCCCCAGGCTGACCGTGTTCGTCGATTCGCCGATGGCCACCGCCGCCACCGAGATCACCTACCGGCACATGGCCCTGCTGGACGAGGAGACGCACGCCCTGATGGACGAACATGGCGGCATGGCGAACTTCCAGAAACTCGCCTTCGTGGGCGACGCCGAGGAATCGAAGGCGCTGGACCGCATCACCGGCGGCGCGGTCATCATTTCCGCCAGCGGCATGTGCGATGCCGGCCGCATCAAATACCACCTGCGCGCCAATCTGCCGCGCGCCAGCGCCACCTTGCTGATCACCGGTTTCCAGGCCGCCGGCACCCTTGGCCGCCGCCTGGTCGACGGCGCCAGGCGGGTACGAATGCTGGGCGCGGACGTGCCGGTCAGGGCCGACCTGTTCACCCTCGGCGGCCTCTCCGCCCATGCCGATCGCGATGCGCTGCTGGCCTGGCTGGGTCATTTCCGGGCGCCCCCGGGACAGGTGTTCGTGATGCACGGAGAGGCGGAAACCGCTCTTGGCTTCGCCGCGCTGATCAGGGAACGGCTGGGCTGGAAGGCGGAAGCGCCGACCGCCGGGCAGTGTGTCGAACTGGCCTGACCCGGGCTGGAATCGCGTGCCGGCTCAGACCCGGGAGCATCCCCGGCCCGCGCCACTGCGGCAGGCTGTCAGCTTTTCTGTTTCCGGGCGCCGGCTCGGCGCCGACTCGGCGCCGACCTTGACCTGCCCGGCCTGTGGCGCTTGTGGCGGGTGATCGACCTGCCGCTGGCGGAGCGGGAGGATTCGGCATGAACGGCCGGCGCGACATCCTGGTCGTCGTCGGACTGATTCTGCTCGCCGGTGTGAATGTGGCGCGTGGCCGTCGCGCCGCGCTGCGCGCTGGATGAGATGAAGGATGGGGAAAATGCTGACCAGTCTGCTGACCACGCTGCTGCTGGCCTATGGCGGCTTCGCCGCGCTGCTGTTCCTGTTCCAGGAGCGGCTGGCCTACTACCCCGAGATCGGCCGCGAGATTCACACCACGCCGCGCGCGCACGGCATGGATTTCGAGGC
>CAZONS010000117.1:0-9964 GCA_964581195.1 uncultured Thiobacillus sp.
ACAGCCCCAGGTCGCGGTGATCGACTCGATCCAGACCGTCTACACCGAGCAACTGCAGTCCGCGCCCGGCAGCGTGGCCCAGGTGCGCGAGTGCGCGCAGGAACTCACCCGCCACGCCAAGCAGGCCGGCATCACCATCCTGCTGGTGGGCCACGTCACCAAGGAGGGCACCCTGGCCGGGCCGCGTGTGCTGGAACACATCGTCGACACCGTGCTGTATTTCGAGGGCGACACCGGCTCCAGCTTCCGCCTGATCCGGGCCTTCAAGAACCGCTATGGCGCGGTCAATGAACTGGGCGTGTTCGCCATGACCGACAAGGGCCTGAAGGGCGTCAACAATCCCTCCGCCCTGTTCCTCAACCGCGACGAGCGCGAGGCGCCCGGTTCCTGCGTGGTGGTGGCGCAGGAGGGCACGCGGCCGCTGCTGGTGGAAATCCAGGCGCTGCTCGACAGCGCCCATGGCGGCAACCCGAGACGGCTGACGGTGGGCCTGGACGGCAACCGCCTGGCCATGCTGCTGGCGGTGCTGCACCGTCACGGCGGCATTCCCTGCTACGACCAGGACGTGTTCGTCAACGCCGTCGGTGGCGTCAAGATCACCGAGCCGGCGGTCGACCTGGCGGTGGCCATGGCCGTGGTCTCCTCGCTGCGCAGCAAGCCGATTCCGCACAAGCTGGCGGTATTCGGCGAGATCGGCCTGGCTGGCGAGATCCGCCCGGTGCAACGCGGCCAGGAACGCCTCAGGGAAGCCGCCAAGCTGGGCTTCACCCAGGCCCTTTGCCCGAAGGCCAACCTGCCCAAGGGCAGGATCGCCGGCATGGAGGTGCGCGGCGTCGGCAGTCTGACCGAGGCGCTGGAATATTTCCGTGGGCTCTGATCGGCGTCGCCCGGCCCCCTCGGGGGAAAGGGCCTGATGGATCACATTTAGGTCATTCCCGGCATCTCGCGTTATAAAGTGGCATCTCTCCCAGGGAGCAGGTCGTTCCATGCCCAGCATTCCTTCGCTTGCCGCGAACCGCGCCATATTTTCCTTGCCCGACTGGATGCTGACCTTGCGCTTCCAGATGGCGTTCGCCCTGGGGCTGCTCTTCCTGCTGTTGGCGATGAGCGTGGGCTTCACCCTCTACGAACTGAGCCTGCGCCGCCACGACTATCAGATCCTGAACCTGGCCGGGCAGTTGCGGGTGAGCGCGACCACCATGCACCAGCAGGCACGCAACTATCTGCGCGATGCCCCGACCGACCCTGAGACCTACAGGCGCGACCTGGGCCTCTTCTACGCGGATCTGAAACAGCATGTCGCCCTGTTCGACACGATCATCGCCTCATTCAAGTCGCGCCGGCTGGATCCGTCGCTGACCGGACGCGACGATCACCTGACCTGCAATTGGGACACGGCCGCCCGCAGGCAATTGGACCTGACCGCGGACGATTGGCGGATATTTCGCGCCGGTCTCATGGAGGGACTGGGCCAGGACGCCGACGGACCCCGGCTCGAATACGCGGCGGCCTACATCGCGGAACATGGTGCCTACCTGTCCGGCTCGACGATGAAGCTGGCTCGCGGTTTCCAGACCATGATGGAAGGCAAGCTGTCGTGGATCGAGTTCTACAACAAGCTGGTTCTCGGCGTCGCGGCGGTGATCATGCTGGTTCTGCTGGGTTTTCTCTATTGGCATCTGGTCAGCCCCTTGCGCCGAACCATCGCCGGATTCGAACGGGTCGCGCGGGGGGATCTGGGGTACCAGGTGCCGGTGCGGGGCGGTAACGAGATCGGTCAGATGACCCGCGCATTCAATCAGTTGTCCGAGCGGCTCAATGCCCTGTTCCGGCTGACCGATCGCATCCATCAGGGCAACAACCTGACTGACACCCTGCGCACGGTCTTCGAGGAGTTTCGCGGCTTCATCCCCCTGGACTGGGTCGGGTTGCTCATGCCCGCGCCGGATGGCCGCCGCCTGGTCCTGGACCGGCAGCATGGCGGCCACCATGACGCCTTGTCCGATGGCAGCGCCTTCAGCCTCAACGACCCGGATCTGGACAAGGCCCTGGCCGATGGCGCGGCGGTGCATCTGGCGCGGCTGGCGGAACATTGCGAACGTTCTCCAGCCAGCCATTTCGCGGTGACGCTGGAGCAGGCCGGATTCGGCTCCGTGATCCTGTTGCGCGCCAGCGCTGGCGACCACAAACAGGGCGCGGCCGTGCTGGCATTCGCTTCCCGCAAGTCCAGCGCCTACTCGCTGGAGCACACGGAGTTGCTGGAAAACGTCGCGGTACAGCTTGCCCACGCCCTCGACAAGACGGTGTTCCTGGAGCGTCTGGTGGTGGCGGCGGTGCAGGGCCTGGCCAAGCTGGCCGAGAGCCGCGATCCGGAAACCGGCGACCATCTGGTGCGAATGGCCCTCTACGCCGCCTTCATCACCGAGGAACTGGGGCGCGAGGGGCCCTATCGGGAGCGAATCGACGCCGCCTTCATCCGCGACATCCACCAGTTCGCGCCCATGCACGACATCGGCAAGGTCGGCATCGCGGACAGCATCCTGCTCAAGCCGGGCCGGCTCGATGACGCGGAACGCGCGGAGATGCAGCGTCACCCGGTGATCGGCGGCGAGGTCCTGCGCCGGTGCGAGGCACAGGTGAACGATCTCGGTCACCGCATCTTCCAGCATGCGGTTGAGATAGCCGAAGCCCACCACGAGCGCTTCGATGGAAGCGGCTATCCCGCCGGTCTGGCGGGGGAGGGGATTCCCCTGTCAGCGCGCATCGTGGCGGTGGCGGATGTGTTCGATGCCCTCACCTCGAAACGCCCCTACAAGGCGGCGTGGTCGGTGGACACCGCCCTGGAAGTCATGGCGGCGGATGCCGGCGGGCATTTCGATCCGGAAGTGCTGGCCGGCTTGCGGCGGGCCATGCCCAGGGTCATGGATGTCCATGACCGTCTCAAGCACGTCTGAGCCGTGAAACCGACCGCATGCCCGCGTGCTCCCATGATCAGCGCATGCCAGTCTCCGAGGATCCTGCCATGACCACTCCCCTTCATGATTTCACCGTGCCCGCGCTGGACGGCGGCGACCTGCGTCTGGCCGATTACGCCGGCCAGGTGCTGCTGCTGGTGAACACCGCCAGCGAATGCGGCTTCACCCCGCAATATGGCGGCCTGGAACGGCTATGGCGCGATTATCGGGATCGCGGTTTCGCGGTGCTGGGCTTTCCCTGCAACCAGTTCGGCCGGCAGGAGCCCGGCGATGCGGCGGAAATCGCCGGATTCTGCGCCAGCCGCTTCGGCGTCAGTTTTCCCCTGTCGGCCAAGATCGAGGTGAAGGGCGGCAACGCCCATCCGCTCTACCGCTACCTGACCCATGCCGCGCCCGGCCTGCTCGGCAGCGAGGCGATCAAGTGGAATTTCACAAAATTCCTGGTCGACCGCGAAGGACATGTCGTCCGCCGTTACGCGCCAATGACCCGTCCGGAGGAGATCGCGGCCGATATCGAGCGCCTGCTGGGCTGACCGGTGGCGGGTCGCGGTCGGCCAATTTCATCGCCATCGCGCGAGGCAAGGCATAATCGCGGCTGCGCACGTCGCCCGCCTCTTTCCTTCCGTTCCTGAACCTGCTCCTTCATGTCTGATTCCGCGCCGAAACCCGGTCGCAGCAATGCCCTGCTCGACCGTCTGTATTCCGAATTTCCGGTCTTTCGCGACCATCGTCCTCTGGCCATCGGCATCCACAAGGCCCTGATGCTGCGCCTGCCCGATCTCGACAAGGGCCAGGTGCGCAATGCCCTGCACCTGCATACCGGCTCCACCCGCTATCTCAAGAGCATCGTCGAGAACGCGCCGCGTTTCGATCTCGACAACAACCCCGACGGCGTGGTGACCGCGGAACAGCACAAGCAGGCGGCAACCACCCTGCGCGAACGTTTCAGGAAGGCCGCTGAACGCCGCAAGGCGGACGAGGACGAGAAGAAACGACAGGCGAAACTCCTCAGCCTGGCGGAGAAGTTCAACAGCCGCTGAAACCGGTGGCCGGGGAACTCGGTGGCCATCGCCAAGCTCCAGATGGTATCGGCAAGTTGCCGTTCTCAACCTGGCAGCCTGTCGGACTTTGGGCTCCGATAGCGAAAAGCGGCCCCGCCGAGGCCATTTTTTGACCATTTCGCTGGGGAATGGTCGAACCATTGCCCAAGAAATGGGCGAAAAATGGCCTCGGCGGGGTCGCTTTGCAGCCGGAGACTCCAAAGTCCGACAGGCTGCTAGGGGGATGACCCGATGGCACATGATCACTGGCTGATCGATCTGGCGGAGAAGGTGCGCCGGGCGAAAACACAGGCGCAGATGATGGAGATCATCGACCGCCTGGAAGACCATTACGACGCCTTCGCCGGACCGGGACAGGAACTCATCGAGGATCTGCTGGTACAGGCGCGTCGGCGCCTGCATGAACTCGCCTGAGCGGGTGCGTCGGGCGAATCCGCCTCAGGCCGCGCTCACTTCCAGGATGCTGGTGGCGAGGGAGGGGGAGGCTCCTAGGTGGGGCGTCAGCCGCACGCTGATGTCCGGCCGTGATGCGCGAAATGCCGCGAGGGCTTCGGGGATGTCCTGGGCGACGTGGGTGCCGGCGGCGAGAAAATAGGGGAACACGGTGATTTCACCGGCTCCGTCCGCGGCGCAGCGGGCCAGAGCATCGGGTATCGATGGCTCGGCCAGCTCCAGAAACGCGACTTCCACCTGATCGAAGCGAGGGTCGAGCAAGGCGCGCACGCTTTCGGCGAGGGCCCGGACTTCGTCATTGGAAGCCTGGCGGCGACTGCCGTGGGCGACGAGGAGGAGGTGGCGCGCGCTCATGTCGCCGACGTCAGTCCATGCCGCCGGTTTCGGGATGGTCGGCTGGCGTCGAAGGGCTTCCTCGGGTCGCCGACGTCATTCAGGGGCATGGGATCGCGGGTGAAGGTGAGCATGGGATTCTCCTGGCCACGGGTCGGGCACCGGGATAGAGGGCGACGCGAGCGAAGCACAGATTCGCCGCCATCTCCCGGCCGATCGCCACCAGGCTGATCCGGCGCAGCCGGCTCAGATCCAGGGGCGTGTCGACGCGGTATGGCTTGAAGCCGTCGAAGGGCAGGAGCAGGCTGCGCCAGCGTGGGGTGGCCTTGAAACTGGCGCGATAGGACTGCCAGACGATGCGGGTGTCGGCGCTGCGCAGGTGCAGGTTGTACTGCTCGTCATTGCCATAGACCTCGATTTCGATGCCGGCATAGTCGCGGGCATCGAGCAGGCTGAACGGGTTCAGGTCGAGGCTGGCCTGGATGAAGCCGCCGTTGTGGTCGAGCCTGACCTGGCCGCCGAGACACAGACAGGGCCGGCCCTCGATGCGCGCCGGCTCCAGTTGGCCGTCCGAGACGCCGCCCATGACCCGGTCGCTGATGGCTTGCCAGCAGGCACCGTTGCTCGCCCAGAGGCTGTCGCCTTCGCGCGCGTCGAGCAGCAGAGGGGAGGATGTCGTCGAGGTTCGCATCATGGTCTCGCCACGCCGGCATGTTCGACCCGGATCAGGGCGTCGGTCTCAAAACCCGCTGTTCGGGCGGTGTCCAGCAGCTTCGCGAGCAGCGCCTCGGGCAGTTCCGGCTCGCGTGCCAGGATCCAGAAATAGTCGTGGTCCGGCCCGCTCACCATGGCCCAGCGGTAATCCGGGTCCAGCGCCATGACGTGATAACCGCCATAGAACGGCCGGAAGAAGCTCACCTTGAGACTCGCGATATCCGGCGCGCCGATGAAATAGGCGCGGCCCGTGGCCGTCTTCCAGGCGTTCGCGGTGGTGTCGAAGCCCTTGTTCAACACGTCGATGCCGCCGTCGTCGCGCAAGCTATAGGCGGCGGTAATGTCGCGAAGGCCCCGCTCGAAGCGATGATCCAGGCGCGCGATTTCATACCAGGTGCCGAGATAGCGTTCGATCTGGAACCCGCGCGCCGGGGTCACGCCCTCGGGCACGCCGGCGCAGCCGGTCAGCAGGAAGAGCGCCAGCAACAACGGCAGTACGAGTGAGTGGCGGCGGTTGCGAGCGATCATTTCGGCTGGCGTCCAGGCGGCATCGTTCCGGCTCAGGTCTGACGCGCGATGGGCCTGCGCGCGTCGAGCAGTTTGCGCAGGGATTCGAGCAGACGCTGGTCGTCGGGCTGGGTCGCGGACTCGAAGCTCTGCACCGTCCTGCCGTCACGGTCGATCAGGTATTTGTGGAAGTTCCAGCGCGGCGCCTGACTGGCGCGCTTGTCCAGTTCGGCATAGAAGGCGTTGCGCTGCTTGCCGGAGACGATGGACTTCTCGAACATGGGGAATTCGACGTTGTAGGTGAGCCGGCAGAACTTGGCGATGGCCTGGTTGCCGCCCGGTTCCTGGCGACCGAAATCATTGGACGGAAAACCCAGCACGACCAGGCCGCGATCCTTGTATTTCCGATAGAGCGCTTCGAGGCCGCCGTATTGATCGGTGTGACCACAGTAGCTGGCTGTGTTCACCACCAGAATCACCTTGCCCCGGTACTGACACAGGTCCTGGGGGGTGCCGTCGCGCAGGTCGGGGAAGCTGTGCCGCAACAGCTCCGGACAGGCTGCCCCGGACGCCCAGGCGGAACCGGCCACGGCGAGCAGGAGCAGGCCAACCTGCAGCGTGAACCAGGCCGGAGGGGCGAAGGACTTGGACAATGCGAGCTTGTTCATGGTCTTGTCCTGGACAAAGTCAGAGTAAAACGTAAGATAGTTGGACAAAAAGCCAGTGTCAATCTAGTTGTCCAGGACAAACATGGAAAATCAGGTCGAAAACTCTCTCGATATCGCCGCCGTCGAGCGTGAAACCGGGCTGTCCAAGGACGTGCTTCGGAAATGGGAAAGACGCTACGGTTTTCCCGCGCCGTTGCGTGATGACCGTGGTGAACGCGCCTATCCCGTCGAGCAGGTGGATCGCCTGCGTCAGATCAGGCGCCTGCTGGACGCCGGGATGCGCCCCGCGCGCGCGATCCAGGTCGATGCCGGGCAGGCATCCGCCGCGCCTGACGAGGTCATGTCAGGGCGCGCGGGGAATCCGCTCGATGGGCTCGATTTGCGTGATCCCGCCACCATGCGTCAGCAGTTGCGGCGTGACCTGTTGCGGGTGGGTGTGGCGCGTTTTGTCCTGGACACCCTGGTGCCGCTGAATGACGCGGTGGGCGAGACCTGGGCGCGCGGCCGTCTCGATATCCATGAGGAACATGTCTATACGGATGTTGTCCAGGGTGTGCTGCGCGGCATCATCGGCGACCTCGGCGACGGCTCCGGGTCGCCACGCATCCTGCTGACCACGCTGCCGGAGGAGCAGCATGGCCTCGGCATCCTGATGGCGGCCGCCCTGTTTTCACTGGATGGCGCGTTCTGCATTTCCCTTGGCACGCAGACGCCGGTACGCGAGATCGTCCAGGCCGCGCGAGCGCACCGGGTCGATGTGGTGGCGCTCTCCTTCAGTGGCGCCTACCCGCGCCGGCGCATCCAGCCGGCGCTGGAGGAGTTGCGGCGGCAACTCGACGGCCACCTCGAACTCTGGGCGGGGGGAGAGGGCGTCGCGAAGATGGCCCCGACGGGTCCGGGCTTGCGTTTTCCGCCCACGCTGGAAGCGGCGCGTTCAGCCCTGGCCGACTGGCGGCACGGCTACAGGAAGGACTGAGGCCAGAGGGCTTGTCGGTCCATCGCTGCCCTACGAATCACCGGTTTCATCGGTTGCTGGGACAAGTTGCACGAAGCGCGCGAGAAAGGCCCCGTCACAGCCGGCTGGCAGCGGAATGCGCACACTGTGGCCGTTGCCCGGCGCCACGCTCATGGCGGTGCCCGCCGGGTTGTGCATGCGCTCGACGATGACTTCGTGATTGCCGTCGGGGTGGATGACCTCGATGCGGTCGCCGACCGAGAACCGGTTCTTCACCTCGATTTCCGCCAGCCCCGCTTCGGGATAGCCGATCACGTCGCCGACGTAGAGGCTGCGTCCGGACTCGGAATGGCCGGAGAGATAGTTCTGGTACTCGCGGTCCGGGTGGCGCTCGAAGAAGCCGCCGGTATAGCCGCGGTTGGCCAGGCCGTCGAGTTCGCCGACCAGGCGCGGGTCGAGCGCGCGGCCGGCCAGCGCGTCGTCGATCGCCTGACGGTAGGCCTGGCACGTGCGGGCGACGTAATAGGGCGATTTGGTGCGGCCCTCGATCTTGAGCGAATCGACGCCGATCTCGACCAGTCGCTGGACATGCTCGATGGCGCGCAGGTCCTTGGAATTGAGGATGTAGGTGCCGTGCTCGTCTTCCTCGATCGGCATGTAGCTGCCCTGGCGCTTCTCGCGTTCCTCGATCAGGAAGACGTCGCCGCCGGGGGCGACCTCGGCGCTGTGCACCTTGAAGTCCCAGCGGCAGGAGTTGGTGCAGGTGCCCTGGTTGGGGTCGCGGTGGTTGAAGTAGCCGGAGAGCAGGCAGCGGCCGGAATAGGCCACGCAGAGCGCGCCGTGGACGAACACTTCCAGTTCCATGTCCGGGCATTCCTGGCGAATTTCCGCGACCTGATCGAGCGAGAGTTCACGCGAGAGGATGATCCGGCTCAGCCCCAGCTTCCTCCAGAACCGCACCGCCGCGTAATTGACCGTGTTGGCCTGCACCGAGAGATGCACCGGCATCTCGGGCCAGGTCTCGCGGACCAGGTCGATGAGGCCGGGGTCGGCCATGATCAGGGCATCCGGCTTCAACGCGACGACCGGGGCCATGTCGGCCAGATAGGTCTTCACCTTGGCGTTGTGCGGATAGATGTTGCTGACCACGTAGAACCGCTTGCCGCGCGCGTGGGTGTGGTCGATGCCGATGCCCAGGGCTTCCTCATCGCGGAAACTGTTGTTGCGCGCGCGCAGGCTGTAGCGCGGCTGCCCGGCATAGACCGCGTCGGCGCCGAAGCGCAAGGCGGTTTCCAGCATGGTTTGCGAGCCGGCGGGGGCGAGGAGTTCGGGATGGGGCATGGCTGGATTCGTAGCCCGGATGCAGCGATAGCGGAATCCGGGTGGGTTGTCGTGGCTCGCGATTCCCCGGATTACGCTGCGCTGCATCCGGGCTACTTGTGACTCAACTACCTGGGCTTGTGGAAAATCTGCCCCTCATGGAAGCCATAAGCGCCCGCCTTGCGGTCGGCGTAATAGTCTTCCAGGGTGTGCTGGATGGTGCGGAAGGCCATCTCGTCCCAGGGGATTTCCGCTTCGCTGAACAGCCGCGCTTCCAGGCTTTCCTCGCCGTGCGCGAAATCCAGGTGCAGCAGTTTCGCGCGGAACACCAGATAGACCTGGCTGATGTCGGGCAGGCTGATCATGGCATACAGCCCCAGCATTTCCACCCGCGCGCCAGCTTCCTCCAGGGTCTCGCGGGCGGCGCCTTCGGCCGTGGTCTCGCCGTTTTCCATGAAGCCGGCGGGGAGGGTCCAGAGCCCGTATTTCGGCTCGATGGCGCGGCGGCACAGCAGGATCTTGTCTTCCCACTCCGGAATGCAGCCGACCACCAGCTTCGGGTTGTGGTAGTGGATGGCGCCGCAATCCGGACAGACGTGGCGCGGGCGGTTGTCGCCGGGCGGGATCTCGATGCGCACCTGGGCGCCACACTGGGAACAGAATTTCATGGAGGGCAGGGTCATAGGAATCGCATGGAAAGGTCGAGCGCGCGCACGTTCTTGGTGAGGCCGCCGATGGAAATGCGGTCCACCCCGGTTTCGGCGATGGCGCGCACGCCATCCAGGGCGATGCCGCCGGAGGCTTCCAGTTGCGCCCGCCCGCTGCCGCGCGCGACGGCGGCGCGCATGCCGGCGATGTCGAAGTTGTCGAGCAGGATCAGCTTCGCCCCGCCCGCCAGCGCTTCGTCGAGTTGTTCCAGGGACTCCACCTCGATCTGGACGCTGACTTTCCCCGCCGCCAGGGCGAAAGCGGCGTCCA
>CAZONS010000118.1:0-9922 GCA_964581195.1 uncultured Thiobacillus sp.
GGCTTGGTGCCGCGGATGAGGGTGAGTTTCTGCAGTCGGATCATGGCGCGGGATTATCCCTGAAAGACCGGACCTGGCCCGGCTTTGCTTCTTGCGGTTCAGTGTAGGTCGGGTCAGGCGCGGTTTTTTGCGCCGTAACCCGACAATCGTCGGAATCGTCGGGTTACGCTTCGCTAACCCGACCTACGCACGACATTGCTCATGCCCATGCGCCGCCCGATCAGCCTGAAGATATTCAGCATCACCCTCACCCTGTTGCTGTTGATGGTGGTGGTGACCTGGCTGTCGGTGTTCAACCTGCGCCTGTTGAACAACCAGGTGCGCGCGCTTTCCGACTACTACCTGCCCCTGCAGCAACAGGTGGCGAGCGTGGAAATCCTGGTGCGCCAGCAGATGGTGCACATGGAACGGGTGATGGCCGCCATGGTGGCCGTGGCGCCCGACCCGGCGATGCTGGAACAGGAGAACCGGAATTTCGACGCGCGCGGCATCAATGCCGATCAGATCGTCGATTCCTCGCTGAATCTGCTGAAGGAGGCCGAGGCCGCCCGCGACATCGAACTGGATCGCGCCACACTGGCCGTGCTGGGGCGGCAACTGCCCACCATTCAGAGCGCGCGGCAGAACTTCCACCGCACCTTTCGACTGTTCCAGATCGAGTCGGCGGAAGGCAATCCGCGCTCGATCACGCTGGTGCGCGAGACCTTGCTCAGGGACAAGGACATGCTGGATGGCGAGATCCAGAAAGTCATCGACCTGCTCAACAAGCTGACCCAGGACACCGCCCGAGAGGCCAAGGCCGAGGAAGCGCGGGCGGTGCGCCTGAACTGGGTCATCACCGGCATCGCCAGCCTGCTCGGGCTGATTTTCGCGACCCTGGTGACGCGTTCCCTGGTCGAGCCGATCCGTCGCCTGCTGGGAGGCACCCAGGCGGTGGAAAACGGCGATCTGGGGGTGGAAATCCTGGTGCGTACCCGCGACGAACTGGCGACGCTGGCGGATTCCTTCAACCACATGGTGCTGGGCCTGCGCGAGAAAGAGCGGATCAAGGCAACCTTCGGCCAGTATGTGGATCCGCGCATCGTCCGCGGCCTGCTCGACAACCGCCTGCCCGCCGAGGGCGGTCAGCGCCAGGTGATGAGTGTGTTCTTCTCCGATCTGGCCGGTTTCACCGCGATGTGCGAGGAGTTGGCGCCGGATACCGCGGTGCGCTTTCTGAATCGCTATTTCGCGCTCATGTCGGAAATCATTCGCGCCCGCCAGGGCATCATCGACAAATACATCGGTGATTCAGTGATGGCTTTCTGGGGCCCCCCGTTCTGCGAGGAGCCCGCGCACGCGGAACTGGCCTGCCGCGCGGCGCTGGAACAGATGGCGAAGCTGGAGGCCTTCCGCGCCGAACTGCCCCATATCATCGGTGTGCGTCACGGTCTGCCCGAGGTGCGGGTGCGCATGGGCATCGCCACCGGCGAGGTGACGGTGGGCAACATCGGCTCCGATACCGCGCGTGGCTATACCGTGATCGGCGATACGGTGAATCTGGCTTCGCGCCTGGAGCAGGCGAACAAGTTCTACGGCACGCGCATCCTGGTCAGCGAGGAAACCCGTCGCCTGGCCGGTGAGGCCTTTGTTTTCCGCGAGATCGATCTGTTGCGCGTGGTCGGCAAGCTGGAGTCGATCCGGGTCCACGAACTGCTCGGTGAGCGGGCGGATCTGGCCGTCGGCTGGGAAACGGGATTGGCGGCGTTCGAGACGGGCCTGAATCGCTACCGTGAACAGGATTGGGAAGCCGCCGAGACGGCGTTCCGGCAATGCCAGGAACAGCTGCCGGGAGATCGCCCCAGCGCGGCTTTCCTGGAGCGGATCACGGTATTCCGTGAAACCCCGCCTGCGCCGGACTGGGGCGGCATCTGGGTGGCGCTGGGCAAGTAGGTGAAACGGGTGCCCGCGACGGCTCAGTTCGCCAGGCCCTGGTCGCCGTGGCAGGTGCAGTTCGGGCTGGTCGTGTTGTCGCAGCAGACGATCTTGCCGGCGCGGCAGCCGCATACGCCCTTGTGGCCCTTGCAACAATCGCTCTGACTGATCTGGGCCGTATCGAAGCCGCGTTCGCTCGATTGCGGGCAGGCCTGAAGCGCGGTGGGCGTCGTCGCCGAGGCGACTGGCGTGGCGTTGGCCAGCACGGCACCGGAAAACAGCAGGGTGGCGAGCAGCAGAAGTCTGATCAGGCGTTTCATGACGGGTTCTCCAGGAATGGCGCACTCACAATATATGCGATTCGGCCCGCCCGGGCGCGTTCCGCGCACCCATAAAAAAACGGCTGCCGAAGCAGCCGTTTTTCCTGACGCGAAGCCCGTATTACTTGGCCGGAGCGGCGGCGGGAGCAGCCGGAGCGGTCGGGACGGGGAACGGGAAGGCGTAGGGCTGGCCGGCGGCCGGGACCTGCAGCATCTGGGTCCAGGCGTTCGGGTCGAAGAAGTTGAAGGTCGGGGCGGCGCCAGCGGGAGCCGCGGCGGCGGGAGCGGCCGGAGCGGTCCAGGTCGGGACGGTGAAGTTGGGGAGGGTCGGCAGCGCGGCGGTGGCGCCGGGGGTCATGAAGCCCTTCCACATGTCACCGTAGGAAGCCGGGTTCAGGGAAGCGCCCGCCCAGCCCATGTACAGGTTGGGGTTGACCGGGGCCATCATCAGCTGCAGGGAGCGGGGGTCCAGGGGGGACATCATCCACTTCATGTACAGGTTGGGGTTGACCGTGTTCATGAGCATCTGCAGGACCTTGGGATCCAGCGGGGACATGGCCCAGCGCATCAGCTTGCCCGGGTCGGAGAGCTGGGTCAGGACGGCGGTGTAGAAGTTGGGGTCCATGGAAGCGGCCAGCCACTTCATGTAGACGTTGGGGTCGGCGAACTGGGCGACGTTGGTGTAGGCGCCGGGCTGGGTCATGGAGTTCATCATGTTCAGCCAGTTGCCCGGATCCATCATGTTGTTGCCCATGGTGGTGTAGAAGCCCGGCTCGGTCACGGCGTTCAGCCAGGGCACGAAAACCTTGGGATCCTTGTAGGCGGACATGTTCTGGGTCATGTCGGTCATGCGGGCCAGCCACTGTTCCGGGGTCTGCGGGACCTGTTTGGCGGGGGCGTCGGCAAAGGCGGCCGGGGCGGCGCAAACCAGCAGGGCGGCAACGAGGGATTTGACTTTCATTTCGAGCTCCTTCAGTTAGTGGGAATATCAGGACAACGATCAGGTGTGCTTCAGCGATGAAGAGAGTATCAACATATGCTTATGTTCTCTAACGCTCCAAGGGACAGCTTTGTCCCAAAAACCCGTCTGTTGTGTTTCCGCGACAGGTGACCGCCCCTATAATCCGGCCATGTCTTCTCGATTCCTGCTCGGGACCGCAGGCTGGGACCAGCCGGAGTGGGCCGCCTCATTCTATCCCTCGGATATGCCGGTGGAATGGCGCCTGAGTTTTTTCAATACCCAGTTCGAATGCGTGTATCTGGAAGAGCGGGTCTGGCGTCAGGCGAGCGCGGCGGAGCGCGAGGTCTGGGCCGCCGATACGCACGAGCACTTCGTGTTCCTCTTCGAGAACGCGCGGAGGGATGAGCTGCCGGCGGTCCTCGCCGACAGGGGGGTGGGGCTGCGCAGGGAGGATGCGCGTCTCCTGTGGTTCGACCGCGATACGGATCTGAAGCGTTTGGCCGGGCAGGTCGCGACGGGGGAGGGCGACCTGTCGCGCTATCTGATCAGCGCCGACGCGGACCTGGGACAGATCGAACGGGTGCGCACCCTTCTGCAATTGATGGGACTTTGACCCGGGCCGCTCTGGCCATAGAATGGCGCGCACCCTGGCCAGCCCGTTCAGTCCTTTCCACCGTGTCCGAAAATCTCATCGAGATCCGCGATCTCTCCTTCGCCTACCGTGATCGACCGGTGCTCAAGGGCATCAACCTGACCGCCAGACGGGGCCAGGTCATCGCCATCATGGGGATATCCGGCGGGGGCAAGACGACCCTGTTGCGCCTGATCGGCGGGGCCTTGCGCCCCACCAGCGGCGTGCTCAAGGTCAATGGTGTCGATATGAGCAGCCTGGACCGCGAGGGTCTGTATGCGTTGCGCCGGCGTATGGGCATGCTGTTTCAGTTCGGCGCCCTGTTCACCGATATCTCCGTGTTCGATAACGTGGCGTTTCCCTTGCGGGAACACAGTGACCTGCCGGAAGAGATGATCCGCGATCTGGTCCTGATGAAATTGAACGCGGTGGGTTTGCGTGGCGCGGCCGAGTTGATGCCCTCGGAGTTGTCCGGCGGAATGGCAAGACGGGTCGCGCTGGCGCGCGCCATCGCGCTGGAGCCCTGTCTGATCCTGTACGACGAGCCCTTCGCCGGACTCGATCCGATCTCTCTGGGCGTCACCGGCAACCTCATCCGGCGCCTGACCGATACCCTGGGCGTGACCTCCATCGTGGTGACCCATGATATTCAGGAGTCCCTGCGCATGGTCGATTACGTCTATTTCGTCTCCGAGGGGGTGATCGCCGCGCAGGGCACGCCGGACGATCTGCGCGCCTCGGATGAGCCGTTCGTGCACCAGTTCGTGCATGGCGAGGAGGACGGACCGGTGCCCTTCCATTACCCGGCCCAGCCTTATGTCGAAGAACTGGAGCTCGCCGTATGAAGAATCTGCTCGATAGCCTGCGCGGCATTGGCGCCCATGTGGTCGACGGCATCTGGCGCATGGGAGTGGCGACCCGCTTCTTTCTGATGACCCTGTGGCAGTCGGGCCAGAGCTTCCGTCGTTTCCATCTGGTGATCCGCGAGATCTACAGTTCCGGCGTGCTCTCCCTGATCATCATCCTGGTCTCCGGTCTGTTCGTGGGTATGGTGCTGGGCCTGCAAGGTTATGAAACGCTGCAGACCTATGGTTCAGAGGAGGCGCTGGGCGTGCTGGTGTCGCTTTCCCTGGTGCGGGAACTGGGGCCGGTGGTCGCGGCGCTCCTGTTCGCCAGCCGGGCCGGTTCGGCGATCACGGCCGAGATCGGCCTGATGAAGGCCACCGAGCAACTGGCGGCGATGGAAATGATGGCGGTCGATCCGATTGCCCGCGTCGTGGCGCCCCGGTTCTGGGGGGCGGTGATCTCCATGCCGCTGCTGGCGGCGCTGTTTTCGGCGATGGGGGTCCTGGGCGGCTACCTGGTCGGCGTCGTGCTGATCGGAGTCGACGAAGGCGCGTTCTGGTCGCAAATGCAGGCCGCCGTGGATTTTCGCGAGGATGTTCTCAATGGCGTCCTCAAAAGCGTGGTGTTCGGCATCGCGGTGACCGCCATCGCCTTGTTCGAGGGTTATGACGCGCCGCCGACGGCGGAGGGCGTGTCCCGCGCCACCACGCGCACCGTAGTGACATCTTCCCTGGCCATCCTGGGCCTGGATTTCATCCTGACCGCATTCATGTTCCGTGGAGTCTGATCCATGCAGCGCGCAACCCTAGACCTCTGGGTCGGCATTTTCGTGGTGGCGGGTATCGTCGCCGTTCTTTTCCTGGCCTTGCGGGTAGGCAACATGGGCAGTTTCGATAGCGCCTCCACCTACACGGTCAAGGCCTCGTTCGACAACATCGGTGGCCTCAAGGCGAGAGCGCCGATCAAGAGCTCGGGCGTGGTGGTGGGGCGGGTGACCGAAATCTCCTTCGATACCACCCGCTATGAGGCCACGGTGTCCATGAGTATCGACAGCCGCTACAAATTCCCCTCGGACAGCAGTGCCGCGATCATGACCTCCGGCCTGCTGGGTGAGCAGTATGTGGCGCTGGAGGCGGGGGGCGAAGAGAAAATGCTGGCGGAGGGCGATGCCCTGAAACTCACCCAGGGCGCCGTGGTGCTGGAAAACCTGATCGGGCAGTTCCTCTACAGCAAATCGGAGGGGGAGGGGAGTGCGCCCGCCGCGGGCACGCTGGAATAATCGACCCGGTGTTGCATATCGTCCCCGGGCGGGGGCGCTTGTCGTACCGGCAGGAACATACCCTTGACCGATCGGGGGCAGTCCACGCACAGTAAAAACCGATTGGATCATTCGGAAGAAACCATGTCTTCGATGTTGAAATATGCCGTATCCCTATTTGCCGCGACCTGGCTCGGCTTGCCCGCGCTGGCGGCGGAAACCGGGCCTGATGTCTTGGCTCGGAACGTCACCAATGATGTCCTGCACATCGTGCGCCAGGACAAGGATATCGCCAGCGGCAACGCCGCCAAGGTCAACGCCCTGGTGGAACAGAAGATCCTGCCGCTGTTCGATTTCAAGCACATGACCCAGTTGGCCGTCGGCAAGCACTGGCCGCGGGCGACGCCGGCGCAGCAGGAAAGTCTGACGGAGCAGTTTCGCGCCATGCTCGTTCGCACCTATGCCTCCTCGCTGACCAGCGTCGCCGACTACAGGATCGAGTTCAAGCCCTTCCGCGCGTCCCCCGGGGATAGTGAAGTCACGGTCAGCACCGAGGTGAGCAAGCCGGGTGCCCCTCCGATCCCGATCGATTATCGCCTCGACAAATCCGGCAACAACGGCTGGAAGGTGTTCGATGTGGTGGTCGACAATGTCAGCCTCGTCACGGTGTACCGCAACTCGTTCAACTCCGAGGTTCGCCGGGGGGGCATCGACGGTCTCATCGCCGCGCTGGCCCGCCGCAACAGCCGCCCCTGAGACACGCATGTTGCGAGTGGAAGACGGTGTCGCCCTGTTCGATGGCGATCTGAATCTGACCAATGCCAGCGAATGGCTGGAACAGGGTGAAGCCGCGCTGAAGGAGGGGGTGACGGTATTCGATCTGGGGGGGCTCGGCCATCTCGATTCCTCGGCCCTGAGCCTGATGCTCTCGTTACGTCGTCGCGCCCAGGCGGCGGGAAGCCAGATCGAGTTTCGCCATACCCCGGAAAGCCTCGCCAGTCTGGCTGACTTGTACGGCGTGACCGAGCAGATCTAGCCACTCCATGACGAGCGCCGTTCGCCTGCGCGCCGTGGAAAAGCGCTATCCACGCGTGCATGCGCTGCGTGGCATCGATCTCGACATCGCCCAAGGCGAGTTCTTCGCTCTCCTGGGGCCCAATGGCGCCGGCAAGACCACGCTGATCAGCATCCTTGCCGGCCTGACCCATGCCAGCGCCGGCCGTGTCGAAGTCATGGGCTTCGATGTGAGTCGTCAGTATCGCGACGCGCGACGCGCACTGGGAGTGGTGCCGCAGGAACTGGTGTACGACCCGTTCTTCACCGTGCGGGAAACCTTGCGGCTCCAGTCCGGTTATTTCGGACTTCGCCACAACGATGCCTGGATCGATGAACTGCTCGCCAATCTGGGCCTCGCCGACAAGGCGGATGCTTACTCCCGCCTGCTTTCCGGCGGTATGAAACGGCGTTTGCTGGTGGCCCAGGCGCTGGTGCACAAGCCACCGGTGATCGTGCTGGACGAACCCACCGCCGGGGTCGATGTGGAACTGCGCCAATCGCTCTGGAGTTTCATTCGCCGTTTCAATCGCGAGGGCCATACCATCGTTCTGACCACGCATTATCTGGAGGAGGCCGAGGCATTGTGCCAGCGGGTGGCCATGCTCAAGGAAGGCCGCATCGTCGCGTTGGATCGTACCGAAAACCTCCTGCGCGCCGGCGCCGAACGGCGTCTGCTGCTGGAACTCGATGCGCCGGCCCTTCCGGAATTTCTGCAATCCCGCCTGCTGGGCAGGGATGGTCCGCGTTTCATCCTCGACTTGCCCGATTATGCGGATCTGGAGGAGATTCTTGCCGGCCTGCGCGCGGCCGGCGTCGGGGTGCGCGACATGAGTCTGGCCCAGGCCGATCTGGAAGAGGTGTTTCTGAAAATCATGCATGGCGGCGCCGAGGCTTCATGATGCCTCCCTCCCATGCTCACATTCGATCGCTCCCCCCCGGGGCGGTCCGGCGGGGGGCGCCATGAGCGGCTTTCGCACCCTGCTCTACAAGGAAATCCTGCGCTTCTGGAAGGTGCTGGTGCAGACCGTGGGGGCGCCCGTGCTCACCGCGCTTCTTTATCTGCTCATCTTCTCGCATGTCCTCGAGGGGCATGTTCAGGTGTATCCCGGCGTCCATTACACGGCATTTCTGATGCCCGGCCTGATCATGATGTCCATTCTGCAGAACGCATTCGCCAACAGTTCCTCGTCGCTGATCCAGTCCAAGATCAGCGGCAATATCGTGTTCGTGCTGCTGTCGCCGTTGTCGTACCTGGAGTTCTTCCTGGCCTACCTGCTCGCGGCACTGGTCCGTGGTTTCACCGTGGGGCTGGGGGTGCTGCTGGTCGGGTTGTTCTTTACCGACATGGAAATGCGCCATCCGCTCTGGATACTGGCTTTTGGCCTGGCCTCCGGCGCCGTGTTCGCCTGCATCGGCATCATGGCCGGGATCTGGGCGAACCAGTATGACAACCTCGCCGCCGTGCAGAACTTCATCATCATGCCCCTTACCTTCCTCTCCGGCGTGTTCTACTCCGTCCATTCCCTGTCACCGTTCTGGCAGGGGGTCTCGCATTTCAACCCGGTCTTCTACATGATCGATGGTTTTCGTTACGGCTTCTTCGGTCATGGTGACGTCGACCCCTGGCTTGGCCTTGCGGTGGTGACGCCCTTCGTGCTGCTGCTCTCATTCCTGACTTTGGCGATGCTGCGGTCGGGCTATAAACTGCGACATTGATATTTTTTTCGGATATTCAAATGGTTACCCCAGAAAACATTCAGGAATGGATCCAGGCCGGCCTGGATTGTGAATCGATCAAGGTGGCCGGCGACGGCCAGCATTTCGAGGCCGTCATCGTCAGCCCCGCCTTCGCCGGCAAGATGCCGGTGGCGCGGCATCAACTGGTCTACGGCGTGCTGGGAGAGCGGATGCACTCGGAAATCCATGCCCTGTCGATGCAGACCTTCACCCCGGAAGAGTGGAAAAACCGCAATGGATAAGCTCGTCATCAGCGGCGGCGCCCGTCTTGCCGGCGAGGTGGCCATTTCCGGCGCCAAGAACGCCGCCCTGCCCATTCTTTGCGCCTGCCTGCTCTCGGCCGAACCGCTGACGCTGACCAATGTGCCGAGGCTGAACGATATCGGCACCATGCTGAAATTGCTCGCCCAGATGGGGGTGAGGATCGAGCGCGAGGGCGACCGCGTCACGCTCGATGCCTCCGCGCTCGACAACCCGCTGGCGCCCTACGAACTGGTCAAGACCATGCGCGCCTCGATCCTGGTGCTGGGGCCGCTGCTGGCGCGCTGTGGCGAAGCCAGGGTTTCCCTGCCAGGTGGCTGCGCCATCGGCGCGCGGCCGGTGGATCAACACATCAAGGGCCTGCTGGCGATGGGCGCCGAGGTCGGCGTCGATCACGGTTACGTGGTCGCGAAAATTACCGCTTCGGGTGGCAAGCTCAAGGGTGCCCGCCTGTTCACC
This sequence comes from uncultured Thiobacillus sp., assembly GCA_964581195.1. GTDB lineage: Bacteria > Pseudomonadota > Gammaproteobacteria > Burkholderiales > Thiobacillaceae > PFJX01. The sequence goes on from CAZONS010000118.1 coordinate 9,444, forward strand.
GACATGGTCACGGTCACCGGCACCGAGAACCTGATGATGGCGGCCTGCCTGGCCGATGGCGAGACGGTCATCGAAAACGCCGCGCGGGAACCGGAAGTGGTGGATCTGGCGCAATGCCTGGTCAGCATGGGCGCGCAGATCAGCGGCGCCGGCACCGATCTCATCCGCATCCGCGGCGTCGCGCGCCTGCACGCGGCCAGCCACCGGATCATGCCGGACCGCATCGAGACCGGCACCTTCCTTTGCGCGGCGGCGGCCACCGGCGGCGAGGTGCGTCTCACCGGCACCTCCACCGGCTATCTCGACGCGGTGGTCGACAAGCTGCTCGATGCCGGATGCGAGATCAGCGGCGAGAAAACCGCCAGCCATGAATCCATCCACATCATCGCGCCGCGACGTCTGAAGGCGGTGTCCATCCGTACCGCGCCCTATCCGGCCTTTCCCACCGACATGCAGGCCCAGTTCATGGCCATCAACGC
>CAZONS010000119.1:0-9831 GCA_964581195.1 uncultured Thiobacillus sp.
ATGCACTGTAACACGAGGCTCCTGCTGTGAGTAGTCGAACATCCCGAAGTCGTATCCCGCCCCGTCAGGCCGACCTGGGCGAGCGCGGCGCGGGCGGCCTGGTGCCGCGCGACGGTGGATTCGCCGCGATAGAGCAGGGGCAGTTCGACGTTCTCCAGGGCGGTGGTGCGCGCCAGCAGGTTGAAGCCCTGGAACACGAAGCCGAGGTAGTGCCGGCGCAAGAGGGCGCGCTGCGGCCGGCTCAGGCGCTCGACATGCTCGCCGAGAAACAGATAGGCGCCGCCGCTGGGCACGTCGAGACAACCGAGGATGTTCATTGCCGTCGATTTGCCCGAGCCGCTGGGGCCCATGACGGCGACGAATTCGCCCGCCGTCACCGTCAGGTCGATGCCGCGCAGGGCCTGGAAGGCGGCGGCGCCCTGGCCGTAGGTCTTGGTCACCGCTTCCAGGCGGATCAGCGGTTCGGGGGTCATGTCGAGTGTAGCGCCGGCATCCCTGCCGGCGTCTTCGGTCCGCGCGGGCGAGCCGGCGGGGATGCCGGCGCTAGAGGGGCTCACTTCGCGGCCTCGCTGTCGATGATGACCCGCATGTCCGCTGTCAGGTCGCCTTCTACGATCTCGGTCAGGCGGCCATCGCTGACGCCGGTCTTCACCTTCACCGCTTGCGGCTGGCCGTCGCGCGCCACCCAGACGGTCTTGAGGCCGTCCTTGCCACCGCCCCCGTTCTGCGCGCGCTGGCTGGTGTTGCGCGGCGGCCGTGGCATGAGCAGGGAGACGATGCCGCCGGAAGCGGCCTTGTCATTCGCCGGCGGGCTGAAGCGCAGCGCGGCGTTGGCCACCAGGAGAACGTTTTCCCGCTTCGCGGTGGTGATCTCGGCGCTCGCGGTCATGCCCGGGCGCAGGCTGAGATCGCCGTTGTCCACGGCCAGCACGGTCAGGTAGGAGACGACGCCGTCGGTGGTCTGGGCGCCGTAGCGGACCCGATCGATCCGCGCCGGATACTTGCGGTTGGGCCAGGCGTCGACGCTGAAGCTGGCCTGCTGGCCGGGCTTCACCTGGCCGACGTCGGCCTCGTCGACGTTGACCTGCAATTCCATCTTGGTCAGATCCTCCGCCAGGGTGAACAGCACCGGCGCCTGCAGCGAGGCGGCCACGGTCTGGCCGGGTTCCACCTTGCGCAACAGCACCACGCCGTCGATGGGGGAGCGGATCGAGGCCTTGGTCAGATTGGTCTCGTCGGAGCTGAGGGTGGCCCGCGCCTGGGTCACCGCCGCCCGCGCGCTGGCCAGGTTGGCCTGGGCGCGCGCCAGATTCGCCTCGCCGCTTGCCAATTCGCTCTGGGATGGCACCTTGCCGCCGGACAGGCGGGCGACTTCCTGGAGCCGGCCCAGGTTGGCGCGCGCTTCCAAGAGCGTCGCCTCGTTCTGCTTCACCCCGGCCTCGGCCGCGAGCAGAGCGGCGCGCGATTTGGCGATCTGGTCCTGGAGCCGGGAGACGTCGAGGCGCGCCAGTTCCTGGCCCTGCTTCACCTGGCTGTTGTCGTCCACAAACACGGTCTGCACCGTTCCGGACAATTCGCTGCCGACATCGACCTGATTGGTGGGTTGCAGGTTGCCGGTGGCGGAGACCGTGACCACCAGGTCGCCACGGCTGACTGGCTCGCTCAGGTAGCGGGTGGCGGCGGCGTTGCCGGACGGCTTCAGGAACAGCCAGGCGAGCGCGGCGACCAGGAGCAGCGCGGCGGCGGCGATCCAGCGTCGGCGGCCGCGCGCGGGCTTGGCGCTGGCGAGGAGTTGCGAGAGGTTGTCGCGGTCGGGGGTCATCATGCGGTCCTTGGGCTCAAGTGTTCGGCGTCCAGCCGCCGCCCAGCGCCTTGTAGAGCTGAATCAGGGCGGTGGCGCGAGCGGTGTCGGCGGCGGCGAGGCTGTCCTCGATGCTCAGAACGCCGCGCTCGCTGTCGAGCACGGTCTGGAAGTCGATCAGGCCGCTGGAGTAGCGCTGCCGCGCCAGCAGGGCGGCGTTGCGTGTGGCCTCCGCCGCGGCGGCCAGCGCTTCCCGGCGCTGGCCGCTGTTGGCCAGGGCGACCAGGGCATCCTCCACGTCCCGCAGGGCGGTGAGCAGGGTGCCCTGGTAGCTCGCCAGCGCTTGCTCCTGGACGGCGGTCTGGATGTCCACTCGCTGCCGCAGCGCGCCGCCGTCGAACAGGGTGCCGGCGACGGCGGCGAGCAGGGAATGGCCGAGCGATGAAGCATTCAACAGGTCGGGCAGACGCGGCGAGTCGAGGCCGAGCGCGCCGGAGAGGGTGAAATTCGGATAGCGGGCGGCCTCGGCGATGCCGATGCGCGCGGTTTCCGCCGCCAGTTTGCGTTCCGCCGCGCGCACGTCGGGGCGGCGGCGCAGGGTGTCGGCGGGGATGCCGATGGCGAGACTGTCGGGGATGCGCGGAATCGCCGCCACCGGCGCCAGCCGCGCGTGCAGGCTGGCCGGCGCCTGGCCGAGCAGCAGGGCGATCTGATGTTCCGATTGGGCGAGGCTGGTTTCCAGGGCGGGTATCTGCGCCCGGGTCTGTTCCCGGTTGCCGCGCGCCTGCTCCACCTCCAGGCTGCCGGCCAGCCCGGCCTGGGCGCGCCAGCTCACCAGTTGCAGGGTTTCCGACTGGCTCGCCAGGTTGGCGCGGGCGATCTCCAGGCGGGTCTGATCGCCGCGCAGTTCGATGTAGTTGCGCGCCACCTCGGCGATCAGGCTCACGCGGGCGGCGTCGAGATTGGCGGCGCTGGCCTCGTAATCGGCCGCGGCCGCTTCCTTGCCGCGCCGGGTGGCGCCGAACACGTCCGGCTCCCAGCTGGCGTCGAAGCCGGCGCTGAACCACTCGCCGCTGGTGCCGCCGCTATTCGCGTTGTTCCTGCTTTGTGCCGCCGAGGCCGAGGCGGTCACGCTGGCGGCGCCGCCGGCATCCGCCAGCCGCCGCCGCGCCCGCGCCTCGCGCAGCCGGGCGCGGGCGACTTCGAGATCGGGATTGGCGACGATCGCATCGGCGACGAGCTGGTCCAGGAGCGGGTCGTCCAGTCGTTTCCACCATTCGGCGATGTCCTCCGCCGGTTGCGCGGCGACGCCGCTCCAGGTGGCCGGTGTCGGCGGGGTCGGCATCCGGTAGTCCGGGCCGACGGCCGCGCAGCCGCCCAGCGCGAGGAGTATCAACAGCGGCGGGACGAGGCGGGTCAGCGGATGGACAAGGGCGGGCGGCATGTGGATCGGGGCAAATGAGCGTGAACACAGTGTCCCCGATCGCCGCGTAAAGATGGCGCGCTCGCATGTAAATCAAGGTAAACGCGCCAGCGCGACTCACTTCACCGTGACGATCTCGACCGGCCGGTTGTAGATGTCCTTGCGTTTGTCGTAGAGCGGGATGGTGGTGCCGTTGATGCGGTTCTTCAGCAGGTTGTCCAGGTTCACGTCCGCCACCACGATCTGCTCCATGTTGGGCGTGCCCTCGGCGGCGATGCCGTCGCGGGCGAAGGGGAAGTCGGAGGGGGAGATGATGCTGGCCTGGCCGTAGTGCACGCCCAGCCCCTCCACCGGCAGACTGCCGACGGTGCTGGTCATGGCCACGTAGACCTGGTTCTCGATGGCGCGGGCGTGGCAGCAGTAGCGCACCCGCAGGAAGCCCTGGCGGTCGTCGGTGCAGGAGGGCACGAACAGGATGTCCGCCTCCGCCTCGCTCACCATGCGCGCCAGTTCGGGAAACTCGATGTCGTAACAGATGAGGATGGCGATCTTGCCGTAGGGGGTCTGGAACAGATTCAGCTGGTCGCCATGGTCGGTGTCCCACTTTTCCCGCTCCCAGCGGGTGCGGTGAATCTTGTCCTGCTCGTACACGGCGCCGTCCGGGGTGAACAGGTAGGCGGTGTTGTAGAGCTTGCCCTCGCGCAGGGTGGGATGGGTGCCGCCGACCAGGAACACCTTCCACTTGCGCGCCTGTTCCCGCATCAGGTCCAGATAGCGGGGGGTGTACTCATGCATCTGGCGCACCGCCGCGTGGATGTTGCTGGTGTCCATGAAGGACAGCAGTTGCGTGGTGAAGATCTCCGGCAGCAGGACGAAATTCGGCTTGTAGTCGCCCGCCGCCTGCATCACGAAGCGGACCTGTTTCTCGAAACCCTGCCAGTCGTCGATCTGGCGCAGCAGGTACTGGACGGCGGCGATACGGGCGATCATGGCTGTTCTCCTTCCGCCAGGAGGGTGGGCCGCGCCGGGTCGTAATCCGGATTCAGCCAGACGATGAGGGAGGCATTGCCCAGCGATTCCTTGTCCTCGGGAATGTAGCCCTCGATCACACCGCAGTAATGGAAGCCCTCGTGCATCTGGAAGCCCAGCACCGGGTCGCGAAAATCGCCCCACACCACCTTCTGCGCGTACTGCTCCGGGGTGAGCGTGTCGGCGTGCTTGTGGTAACCCGGCAGGCGTCCGCAGGCGATGATGCGTTTCAGGTTCATCGCCCGGCACAGCGCCTTGCGCCCCTCGTAGAGCAGATGCCCGAGCCCATGGCCGCGCAGGTCCGGGTCGACGAACACCTCGGCGCCATAGAGCGTGCGCCCCTCCGGGTTGTGGTTGTCGAAGGTGCCGGACGCGGTGATCTCCTTCCAGGTATGCGGCCCCGCCCACTCGTCCCAGGACACGATCATCGACCCCGCGCAACCCACTGGCCGCCCCTCCAGCTCCACCATGAGCTGGCCCTGGGGGAAGACCTCCAACTGATTGTGGAACTTCTTCTCCGTCCAATGCGGGATGTAGGGATAGACCCGCCGCTGCAAGGCGATCAGCGCCGGCACGTCGTCGGGGTGGGTGGGGCGAATGAGGGGTGTGGGTTTTTTCATGGCGGTGATCATATAACGGCGTCTCTGCGGAGAGGCGGTGGCGAGAATCGAGCCCCTCTCTCTCAAAGGGGGGTAACCAAAGCCAACTACTGCCCCTGATTTCTGGCCGGCAACTTGTAAGCCTGCAACGCATGGTTGAGTGATTCCGGGAACATGAAGGCAAGCTCGCCGGTTTGCACCATTTCGGTCAGGCGCTTGTTGCGCAGGTATTTCAGATCCTTGTGAAGCAAGGTGGCAAGCTCTTCGCCACGCAACGCTTGCCACCCACAAAGCTCGCGGATGAGCGAGCGTAATGCCGCTTCACCCAGGCGCTGCCGGGGTTGGGGCAAGCATGCGGCCAGTTCGGGTGGTAAGTCCGGCAGAGGCCGCTTACCACCTTGTGGCGATGGCTTACCACCTTCCAACGGAAGTTCGCCCTGCTCCGGGTGCCTATCAACCGCATCCCGTGGCAAAGCCAGGGTGTAATAGGTACGGCTTCCCGCCCCCTGTTTCTCCAGCAGCCCCTGGTCACGCAACTGCCGCAGCAGGCTGCTCGCTTGCAGGGTATCGAGCCCGGAAAAGTCGCGGCAGGCGGTGTTATCCACCACCCCGGTTTCGCGTGCATAAATCAGCGCCTTGGCTTCATCGCCAGTGAGCCCTTCGCCGGCCAGTTCCTTGAGCCAGGCGTAGTCTTCTTCCAAGCGGCGGCGGACAACGCTACCCCCATCAATTGGCGCGTCCGGCAAGACCGTCAGGTCATTCGAGATAATAAGAAAAATCCCATGTCATTGTTTTTGCAATGCCTTTCCCTATCTCTCGGAGCCATTATCCAGCGTCAAAGATAAAGAAGATGCTGTTTCTGGCATGCCATCCGGGAGAGGCTTTTGGTACACCGTATGGCGTTTGCCGGCGGCGTCATCCCGCAACAGCACCCCCTGTTCCACCCAGCGCTTGAGTATCTTGGAGGCTTTCAGTGTATCCACCGCCGCGATCTGGCATAAGTCGCTGTTTGCCAGGGGGCCGTTGCGGTCCATCCAGTCGCTCACCTGTTCCCAGATCGGGGGGCGCTCCTCGTTGAGCAGACTGACGACGACCGAGGCTTGGGCAGTATCGCGGTTCTCGCTGTAGAACGGTGGGTACAGGTTGGCGGCGCGCATCTCGGCGAACATCATGCGCACCCCCTCGCCGGCATCCACATTGGGCGGTTCGGGAAACTCCCGCAGGTTGCGGGCGATGAGCGGATTACGGGCGAAGGAACCGGCCCTGGCCACATTGGAGGGCGTGATGGCGCCCGCAAACAGGCCGGGGCTTTCGACCTCGATGCGGTTGTCGAAGATGCGTATCTGGATGTCGCGGTTCAAACGGTAATCGCGGTGGATCACCGCGTTGGTGATGGCCTCCTTGATTACCCGTTCTGGGTAGCGATGCACCGTCTTGAAGCCGGAGGCGGCCAGGGTCAGGCCCGCCGCCAGTTCGTCGAGAACATAGACGCTGGCCTGGGCGATCTGCACCGGCATGGGGCCGGAAATGGTCTTGGGCGGCTTGAGCAGGTTGGGCACCGCCCCCGGCTCGATACGATTGCCCCGGTAATGGAACACCCGCACGTCGGCTCGCGTCTGTTGTGCCGCCAGCAGGCCGCCCGGCTCGTCGGCGAACAGCAGCACCGCCGCTCGCACCGGCTGTAACTCGCCCGCCACCCGCTTCGCCAGGCCGATGCGGAACAGCCGGTCGGCCAAGTCGCCAGACTGAAAACCCCGATTGGCCGCGAAACGATGCCAGGTGTCGGTGGCCAATAACTCGAAGGACACGGCCACCGGCTCGGACTCGGCGCTGATGACGCCGCGCCGGTAAGAAAGCTCGGTGATCTCGGCGGCGCTCATCTCCCGGTTGCTGGCATCCAGGCGCGTCCAGGTGCCGTCGTCGAGGATGGAATGCACCTTGGGGCTTTGCGGCACGAAGAGCAGCAACACGTACCCCTCGTTACCGTCCCGTAGCCGGCAGGCCACCCGCACCCAGCGCAGGCCCTCCACAGCAGGGAGCAGATGGGTCAACGTCTTGCGACGCAGCTCGTCAACCGCCTCGGGGGTTTTCCGCCAAGCCATGGAGCCGATCCGAACCCGTGGCCTTGGCCAGATCTTCCAGACCCAGGGCCAGGGTGCCGCCCGCCGTGTTGGCGAAGGCGCAAATCGTTTCCAACGCCTTGCCGACCATCTTGCCCGACACCCGTTTGGACTCGAAGCGAGCGGTTTCGGGCTGGGCCAGGAGGGTAGCGATCAGGGTTTCGGCCTTCAGACCATCGATTTCATCCACGACATGGCTCCATCAACAACTGCGCCAGAGGGCTACCGGCAGCGAGCCGGGGAACAACCATCTCCGCTGCCATTTCCGTGCGGATCGCCACATTCAGCATCGAGGCGCACTGGCTGGCCAGGTCCTTCTGAATCTTGTCGGGATCAGCCAGCCCTTCCGGCCAATACCGGGTGTCGCCTTTTTCATCCACCCGACTATCCACGCCCAGCAAAAGATAGCCACCGCCCAGACCCGGCTCATTGGCAAAGGCCAGCACGGTTTCGATGATCGACTTGCCGATTTCGCGCGAGCGCTTGGCCTCGATGCGCGGGGATTTGTCGGCGGCGTTGAGTTCGGTGAGGAGGTCTTGGGCGCTGCGCATAGATCAAGTTGGTAGCGGGCCAAATCGACGACTTATTCCCGTGACGGCTCAGGCCGTTGGTAGAGCGCCAGAATAGACAAATGACACAGCATAATAATAGATACAATGAACGGCACCTAAATAGATAACCCATGCGTCAACCATGTCTACCCCCAACGAAAAGCTCGCTGCCTCTCTCTCCATCCTGAAACGACTTCAGGACGCCGGCACACAGGCCATTCCTGGCAAGGGGCTGTCCCGCGTTCATCGTGAGCGCCTGCTCGCCGCGGGCTACCTGTTCGAAGTCCTCCAGGGCTGGTACATCCCCTCCCGTCCTGGCGAACAGCCGGGCAGCGGCACGACTTGGTACGCACATATCCGTGAGTTCGTGACCGGCTATTGCAACCAGCGGTTTGGCGATGCGTGGCACCTCAACCCGGAGGCTTCGCTGAGCCTGTATAGCGGAGAGCGCACCCTCCCGTCCCAGCTCATCATCTGGGCTCCCGCCGCGAACAACCAGATTGTTTCGCTGCCGCAGGGCACTTCCCTGCTGCTGTACCGCGCGCCGAAACTCCTGCCGGCCTTACCGGCCAAGGCCGAAGCCGGCCTGCGCCTGGTTGCGCCCGAGCACGCACTGGTCGCGGTGGGGGAGAGTTTCTTCGCCCAGCAGCCCCTGGCCGCCCAGCTCGCACTGCGGCTGCTGCCGGATGTCACCGACCTTACCCGCATCCTGTTGGCGGGGTCGCACAGCGTGGTGGCCGGCCGCCTCGCCGGCGCGCTACGCGCGATTGGCCGTGGGGACGAGGCCACCGATCTGGTCCGCGCCATGACCGCGGCGAGCTACGATGTCCGCGAATCCAACCCGTTCCTCCGCCCGCTCCACGCCTTCGGCGACAACCGGATGGAGTCCCCGCATGCGCTGCGCCTGCGCTTGCTCTGGGGCGAGATGCGAGAGACCGTCGTCCAACGCTTCCCGCCTCCGGCCCAGGCGCCCCTCGACCGAAATTCCATGTTGGAGGATATCGAGGCCCGCTACCTGGCGGACGCATACCACTCGCTCTCCATTGAAGGCTACCGGGTCACCGGCGAACTCATCGAACGCGTGCGTAGCGGACTATGGAATCCGGATGGCGTTGACGCGGCAGAGAAGAATGCCATGGCGGCCAAGGGCTATTTCGACGCGCATGGCCTGGTCAAGGCCGACATCCTGCAAGGCCTGCGGGGAACGAACCCGGGAACCCTGTTCCGCCGCCGTTTACCGGATTGGTACCGGGCGCTCTGGGGCGCCAGCGTTCAGGCTGGCATCCTGAAACCGGCGGACCTGGCGGGCTACCGCAACGACCAGGTCTTCATTTCCAACGCCCAGCACGTCCCCCCCGCGAAGGAAGCCGTCCGCGACTGCATGCCCGTCCTGTTCGAGCTTCTCGAACAGGAGACTCACGCCGGCGTGCGCGCCGTGCTCGGTCATTTCGTATTTGTCTACATCCACCCTTATATGGATGGCAACGGCCGCCTCGCCCGGTTCTTGATGAACCTGATGCTGACCACCGGCGGTTATGTTTGGACAGTCATTCCGGTTGAAAGACGCACGGAGTACATGTCCGCGCTGGAACAGGCGAGTTCCCACAAGAACATCGCCCCCTTCGCGGACTTCGTGGCAGAACGCGTCGCCGAGCAGACCTCGAACCCTCCAGCCCGACCCGCTCCCTCTCCCGCGGGCGGGAGCGGGTGAACTGACGGCCATCCACGGTTGACGCGAACTGAGCCAAGGAAAAGGCCGCTACTTTTCGTAGCGGCCTTTCTTGTCAAAGCCGGCTTTGACCGCGCCGGCTTCCGGGGTGGGTCAATAGCGGTAATGCTCCGCCTTGTACGGCCCGGTCTTGGGCACGCCGATGTAGGCGGCTTGCTGGTCGGTCAGTTCGGTCAGTTGCGCGTTGAGTTTCTTCAGTTGCAGGCGGGCGACCTTTTCGTCCAGGTGCTTGGGCAGGGTGTAGACGCCCACTGGGTAGCGCTCCGGATGCAGGAACAGCTCGATCTGGGCGATGGTCTGGTTGGCGAAGCTGGAGGACATCACGTAGGACGGGTGGCCGGTGGCGCAGCCGAGGTTCACCAGGCGGCCCTGGGCGAGCAGGATGATGCGGTGGCCGTCAGGGAAGATGACATGGTCGACCTGGGGCTTGATCTCTTCCCACTCGTACTGTTCGAGCGAGGCGACGTCGATTTCGTTGTCGAAGTGGCCGATGTTGCAGACGATGGCCTGGTCCTTCATCTTCGCCATGTGGTCGTGGGTGATGACGTGGTAGTTGCCGGTGGCGGTGACGAAGATGTC
>CAZONS010000120.1:0-9827 GCA_964581195.1 uncultured Thiobacillus sp.
CCAGATCAGCGATTTGCCGCCCAGGCCGATGGCCAGCGACAGCAGGCTGCCTATGGTGGTGCTGCTGGTGATGAGGATGGGCACCACGCGGCGGCGGGCGGCGTAGACCGCGGCGTGCAGCGGCCGCATGCCGGCGCGGCGGCGCTGGTTGGCGGCGTCGATCAGGACGATGGCGGAATTCACCGCGATGCCGACCAGGGCGATGGCGCCGTACAGGGAATACAGGGACAGCGGGTTGCCCGACACGACCAGACCGAACACCACGCCGGTGAAGGCCATCGGCACGGTGACCAGGATCATCAGGGGCTGCCAGTAGCTACGGAACTGGGTGGCGAGGATCAGGTAGATCAGGCCGAGGCCGAGCAGGAACAGGGTGAGCATGGAATCCAGGCTTTCCTGGATGTCGTCGAGTTCGCCGGAGAAGTCGATGCTGACGCCGGGATAACCTGACGACAGTTTCTCCCAGGCCGTCTTGACGATGGCATTGGCGGCCAGAGTGTCGGTTTGCGTCTGGTCCAGGCCCGCCTCGATGGTGATCGCGCGGCGCAGGTCATAGCGTTTGATCACGCCCTTGGCGGTCTGTGTTTCACTGGTCACCAGCGCATTCAAGGTCGTGGTGCCACCTCCGGGCAGGGCCACCGGATCGGCAAGCGCGGCCTGGATGTCGTCCAGGTTGCGCTCCGGACCACGCACCCGGACTTCGATCTTCTCGCCGCGTTCGCGCGCGACCGCGACGATCTCGCCTTCCGCGTGGAGACGCACCAGACGCGCCACCCGCGCCGGATCGAGGCCGGCGGCGCGCACCGCGTCGGCATCCACGCGCAGCACCAGTTCCCGGCGGCCGGGGAGGTCGTCGTCGGCCAGGTCGCGGATGCCGGGTATGGCCGCCGCCGCTTGCCTGAGGTCGTCCGCCGCGCGTCGCAATTGAGTGTAATCGTCGCCGCGCAGGCGGACTTTCACCGGCTTTTGCGCCGGGGGTCCGCCGGAGATGATGGTGAAGGTGATGTGGCCGCCCAGGTGCATGGCCTCGATCTCGCGGCGCATGGCTTCCACCACGACATCCGTGGTGCGCATCTCGCCTTCGCGCGGCATGAGTGATACCGCCACCTGGCCATAGGCTTCGCCATAGAACGGCTCGGTATCGGTGAACTTGACGCCGGCATAGCTGGCGGCCGCGCGCAATTCACCCTCCCGCAGTCGGGCCGTGACCGCGCGCTCCAGTTTTTCCGTCTGGCGAAGCGTCACGTCGAGCGCGGTGCTGGGGGGCATGTCCACGCTGACGTAGAACATGCGGATCGGGTCCATGGCGAAGAAGTTCTGCTTGACCCAGCCGCCGCCCACAGCCAGGAAGGCGAGCACGAAGGCGGCGCCGATCAGACCGGCGGAGAGCCAGGCATGGCGCATGGCGAGCAGCAGCAGGCGAACGTATCTGAGGCGCAGGGCATGGGTGAAACGGGTGCGCCAGGCATGCAGGCGGCTGGGTTTTGCGAAGTCGGGCCGCAGCGCGGCGACATGGGTGGGCAGCATCCAGAACGCCTCCACCAGGCTGACCGCCAGCGCCAGGGTGACCACCAGCGGCACCACCATCATGAACTTGCCGACGATGCCCGGCAGCAGCATCAAGGGCAGGAAGGCCGCCATCGTGGTCAGCACCGAGGCCAGCACCGGCAGGCCGACGCTGGCGACCGCCCGGGTGGCCGCTTCCAGCGCGGCGGCACCGCGCGCCATGCGGTAGTAGATGTCCTCCAGGATCACCACCGCGTCGTCCACCAGCATGCCCAGGGCGATGATGGCGCCGAGCAGCACGGTCATGTTCAGGGTGTTGCCGGTGAGGGACAGGATCCAGAAGGTACCGGCCAGCGAGAAGGGAATGCCGATGCTGGTGAGCAGCGCCATGCGCGAGCCGAGAAACAGCCAGGACAGCAGGAACACGAACGCCAGCCCCTGCAGGGCGTTGTTCTGCATGACGCCGATGGACTGGCGGGTCGGGATGGTCTGGTCGTCCAGTAGCGTCAGGCGCAGGCCGCTGCCGGCGAGCAGGGTGTTTTGCGCCGCGATGTGGCCGTTGACCCGCTCGACCAGTTCCAGGGTGTTGACCCGGCTCTTCTTGGTGATGGCCAGCAGCACCGCCGGGCGGCCCTGGTGGCTGACCAGGGTGGCCGGTTTCTCCCGCGCCCGCGACAGCGCCGCGACATCCTCCAATGGCGTCTGCCGGGTCGGGTCGAGGCCGGAAAACACGGTCAGGCGGGCGAGATGTTGCGGCGAGACCTCCTGGCCGAACACCCGCAGCAGCCATTCCTCCTCGCCCACGCGCACGCGGCCGGCCGGGGTGTCCTGGAACCAGTGAGCGACGGCATCGGCGACGTCCGCGGCGTCCAGCCCACGCGCCGCCACCGCCGATGGGCGCAGGGTCACGCGCAGTTCCGGGTCGGAGAGGCCGGTGGCGAACACGGTGTCGACACCGGGCATGCGCTCCAGATCGACCTTCAGACGTCGCGCGGTGTCGCGCAGGGCTTCGTCGTTGGCGGCCCCCTCCAGCAACAGCATGGCGCTGGGGAAGCCGTTGTTGGTGGTGATCTCGGTGACCAGCGGTGCGTTGGCCTCGGGGGGCAGATCGCGCTTGGCGGCGGTCTGCATTTCGCGGCGCAGATCGGTCACATGCCGATCGAAATCGTATTCGGGGATGTCGCGGAAGCGGACCAGCAGGGTGGAGACGCCTTCGCGGCTGGTGCTGGAAATGAAGCGGATGTCGCCGATGCGCGCCGCCGCTTCTTCCAGCGGTTGCGTGACCTTGCGCTCGACATCGCCGGCCGAGGCGCCCGGCAGGCTGGTCACCACGGCCAGCCAGTTGAAGTTGATTTCCGGATCCTGCTCGCGGGGCATGCCGCGATAGGCCAGCAGCCCCATCACCAGCACCACCAGGAAGGCGATGTTGGCGAGCGGGTGGTTGCTCAGCAGGGCGCGGTAGAAATTCATTCGTAGCGCAGGCGTCTGGCCTGCTTCCTCGCTCTATGTGGGTGCTCGTTAGCGCAACTCGCCGAGACCCTGGACCACGATCCGGCTGTCCGGCCGCAATCCCGCGGCCAGCGCCGGCCGGCCTTCCTGGGCGTCGGCCAGAACATGGAAGCGCGGCGTATCGCCTTCCACCAGGAATACGCCGAGGCCGCCATTGCGGCGCGCCACGAATTGCGGCGGCACATGCGCCTCCGGGCTGTGCCAGACGATCTGGCCGCTGCCGCCGGGGGCGGCGGCGGCGCCGGTGAAACCCAGGCGCGCCTCGACCAGGCGGGTACTTTTCACCACCGCCGGCGACAGGCGCTTCAGCTTGACCGGCCAGCGTCCGGCAAGGCCGACGAACTCGGCGCGACCGGCGCGTTGCAGGCCGGCGGCGTCGGCCTGCTGCACCTCGGCGCGCACCTCGATGCGGGAGGTATCGAGCAGGCTGAGCAGGGGCGTGCCCGGCGCCGCCATTTCGCCGACCTGGGCCAGGCGTTCGACGACGATGCCGGGGAAGGGGGCGACGATCCGGCACTTGTCGCGATTGGCCTGTGCCGTCTTCAGGCTGGCGGCGTCGACCGCGACCTCGGCGCGGCTGGCATCCCGCTCGGCGGCGCGCACGTCGAGTGCATCGCGGCTGAGGAAGTTCTCGGCGGCCAGCTTGCGCGAGCGCTCGTACTGCAAAGCCGCCAGACGCGCCTTCGTCTCGCTGGCGCGCAACGCGGCCTCGGCACGCTCCACGGCCAGTTCGAAATCGCCGCAGTCGAGGCGTGCCAGCAAGGCGCCGCGCGCCACCCGCTGGCCAGGTTCCGGCGGCAGGCTGACGATGCGCGCCGACAGTTCAGCGGCAAGCCTGCTTTCGTTGAGGGACACCACCTGCGCCTGCGCCCGCCGCTCCGGGTGTACGGCGATTTCGCGCAGCGGCTTCGCCTCCCAGGCAAGCGCCGGGAGGGCGGTGAGCAGGAGGACGAGGCTGGCGGTGAGTCTCATGATGTGCTGTTGGATTCCATCACTGTAGGGTGCGCCGCGCGCACCACGTGAGCCGAGACAGAAACAATTCGGTGCGCGCGGCGCACACCCTACGGCATCTCAGCGGCGTAGCGCCTCGGTCACATGCGGCTGAATGGTTTGCAGCAACTGTACAAAGATTTTCGGGCTGCCCGCTACCACGTTGCCCGACTCCAGATAGTTTTCCTCGCCGGCGAAGTCGCTCACCAGACCACCCGCCTCCAGCACCAGCAGGCAGCCGGCGGCGATGTCCCAGGGATTGAGGCCGATCTCGAAGAAGCCGTCGGTGCGGCCGGCGGCCAGCCAGGCCAGGTCGAGCGCGGCGGAACCGGGGCGGCGCAGGCCGGAGGTCTTCTGCACCAGGTCGCGGAACATGCCGGTGTAGGCGTCGAGATGGGTGAAGTCGCGGTAGGGGAAGCCGGTGCCGATCAGCGCGTCCTGCAGCTTGTCGCGCTTGCCGACACGGATGCGGCGCTCATTGAGGAAGGCGCCGCCGCCGCGGCTGGCGGTATAGAGGTCGTTGCGCACCGGGTCGTAGATCACCGCCTGGTCCAGCTTGCCCCGGTGCAGCAGGGCGATGGACACCGCGTACTGGGGGAAGTCGTGCAGGAAGTTGGTGGTGCCGTCGAGCGGATCGATCACCCATTGATAATCCGCGTCGGCGCTCGCGCCGGAGGCGCCGGTCTCCTCGGCTAGAATCGCGTGGGTCGGGTAGGCGTCGCGCAGGGTCGTGACGATGATCTGCTCCGCCTTCTGGTCGATTTCGCTGACGTAATCGTTGTCCTGTTTGGCTTTCACCGTCAGTCGGTCGAGATTCTGGCTGCCGTGGACGATGACTTTCCCCGCGGCGCGGGCGGCCTTGATGGCCGTATTGAGCATTGGGTGCATGATTGTCTAAAGAACATTTGAATTGGGCGGGGATTTTACCTTGAACGCCGGCAACTCCCTCGCAAACATCCGTGTCGTTCTGGTGGAGACCAGTCACCCGGGAAATCTTGGCGCCGTCGCCCGCGCCATGAAGGTGATGGGCCTGTACGACCTGGCCCTGGTCAATCCGAAATGCGCCATCGACGACGAGGCGCGCGCCCGCGCTTCCGGGGCGGTGGACGTGCTGGAAAATGCCACGATCCATCCCAGTCTCGACGCGGCCCTGGCCGACGTGGCGCTGGCCGCCGCCTGTACCTCGCGCCGCCGCGACCTGCCGCATCCCGCCTACACGCCGCGCCAGGCGGCGCCGAAACTGCTCGGCGTCGCCCACACCCAACCGGTCGCCCTGGTGTTCGGCTCGGAAACCTTCGGTTTGTCCAACGAGCAACTGATGAAATGCCGCTGGCTGCTCAACATCCCCAGCAACCCGGACTATGCCTCGCTCAACCTCGGCGCGGCGGTGCAGGTGCTGGCCTACGAACTGCGCAGCAGTCTCGGCGATTCCATCCTGGCGCTGCCGGAATTCGAACTCGCCACGCACGAGGCCGAGCAGGCGCTGCTGCTGGAACTGGAAAAGACCTTGATCGAACTGGATTTCCTCAATCCCGCCAACCCGAAGCGCCTGATGCCGCGCCTGCGCCGCTTCTTCGCCAAGGCTGGCCTGGAGAAGGAGGAAGTGGCGATCTGGCGTGGGGTGTTGAGCGCGGTGGCAGAGAAGCGGCGTTCGTAGTTCGTAGGATGGGTTGAGCGATCGCGACACCCATCAACACCTGTTACTGACTGGTTCCCACGCTCCGGCGTGGGGGCAAGGCCCAAGGTCCCCGGATTCCGCTGCGCTGCATCCGGGCTACGCGCTGGATGCCGGGGCAGTCGGGTAGAGCAGGTAGGTCGGGTTAGGCGCGTCTTGTTGCGCCGTAACCCGACAAGCGGGGGAACGTCGGGTTACGCGATGAAGCCGCTAACCCGACCTACGCCGATTTCCCCAGTTTCCAGCACATGATTCCCCCACCCGAGGAACGGGCGCCTGCCCACCCGACTTGCCCGCCAAGGAGTGCCCGATCTACCTCGCCGCCCTCGCTGGCCGCGCGGAGGTGCTGCTGACCGGGATGTGCGTGATTCCGGCACCTTGATGAATGATCGATCCAAGGCGGATGGCTTGTTGATTCAGACCGTGGCCGAATTTCTGGCTGCTCTGTAGCGCCGTAGGGCGCGGTTAGCGGTAGCGAACCGCGTCCTACGCGCCGCCATGATGGGTTTCGCCGCGCTCAACCCATCCTACGGGCTGGTTTCCCACGCTCCAGCGTGGGGACCAGCCAGAGGATGCCCGGCGCTACAGGGGGCGCTCAACCCCGGTTGGGACGATCCTCGTGGCGCTCCTGCCAGCGCTTCATCATCCGCTCACGTTTCGCCTCGACCTGCTTGCGTTGCTCGGGGGTGAGGATCCGCGCCATCTCGTGCATCTGACGGGCGCGGAGCTGGCCCATTTCCGCCATCGCCTGGGCGCCCTGTTCGGTGAGCGCCTTGATCCTCGCCTCGTCGTATTCGCCCTTCATGCGCATGTCGCCGAGTTGCGCGCGGCTGTCGCGCATGATCTTGAACTTCTCCGCCATGATGCCGGCGTCCTGCTTGCGCAAGGCGCTGATCCTGTCCTGCTGCTCGGCGCTCAGGTCCAGGCGTTTCAGCATGCGCGGCAGGCCGTCGCGTTCGCCCTTCATGGCATGCGGCTTGTCGCAGCCACCCATGCCGTCCATCGGGTTGGCCTGGGTGACCAGGGGAACCGCCATGGCGATGCCGCCGGCGGCGAGAAGCACTGTGAGGATGGTGTTGCGGACTTTCATGATCGACTCCTGTTCGGTGGGATGGGAACAGTCGTGGCGCGTGGGCCTCGTCTGTGGGATGCAGTCTCCGGGAGCAGGCGGTAAAGCGAGGTTAACCCGGTGTTAAGTCGGGTAAAGAAGGATGTGGAAGTGTTTCCGTCCCGCGCAAGACCCCTATCATCGGGTTGTGCCTGTGTTGAGGATGAACCGATGACCCGTGTATTGCTGGTCGACGACGATGAGGAACTCGCCGCGATGCTGCGCGAATACCTGGAACAGGAAGGCTTCGAGGTGGACGTGGCGCACGACGGCGAGAGCGGCGCCCGCGAGGCGCTCACGGGGCGCTACGCCATCGCGGTACTCGATGTGATGATGCCGCGCCTCAATGGCGTCGAGGCATTGCGCCGGATTCGCGCCGAGAGCCGCCTGCCGGTGCTGATGCTGACCGCGAAGGGCGACGATATCGACCGCATCATCGGCCTCGAACTCGGCGCCGACGATTACGTGCCCAAGCCGTGCACGCCACGCGAACTGGTCGCGCGCCTGCGCGCCATCCTGCGACGGGTGGCGGATACGCAGTCGGCGGCGACAATGGGGCCGATCACGGTGGGGCCGCTGACCATGTGGCCGGAGCGCCGCGTGGCGCAATGGCATGCCCGGCCGCTCGAACTCACCAGTACCGAATACAGCCTGCTCGAAGCCCTCGCCCGTCAGGCCGGTCGCGTGGTGAGCAAGAACGCCCTGTCGGAAGCCGCGCTGGGGCGGCCGCTGGCGCGATTCGACCGCAGCATAGACGTGCATGTCAGCAGCATCCGCCACAAGCTCGGCGTGCGTCCCGATGGCGATTCATGGATCCAGACCGTGCGCGGCCAGGGTTACCAGTTCATCAGGATCTGAAATGAAACAGCCCCCTTGCTCGCATGCCAGTGGAGGCCCGGTTGTTGTGCCGGGTCGTTCGGCAGGCGCGGTGCGATGCACCGCGAATTCCCTGCCTCACCCCCCCGAGGGGGAAGTCAGTTCCTTCGGAACGGCCGGGCGGAACTGACATGAAACAGCCCCCTTACTCGCTACGCTCGTTTCCCCCCGAGGGGGAAGTCAGTTCCTTCGGAACGGCCGGGCGGAACTGACATGGGCCGCCTGTTCTGGAAATCCTTCTTCGCCTTCTGGCTGGCTCTGTTGCTGGCGGCCCTCGGCGTCGGCACCGCCGTCTGGCTGCACCGTCAGGCGAGCAGCGAAGCCGCGACCACCAGCCCGCGCGCGGCGATGCTGCTCGATTCGGCGGAGGTGATGCTGCGCCGGGGCGGCACCCGGGTGATGTGGGACGTGCTCCAGGAATGGGAAGCGGCCGCGCCCCGCACGCAACTGTTCGTGCTCGACGCAAACGGCAAGGACCTCCTCGATCGACCCTTGCCGGAAGGCCTGAACCAGGCCCCCGCCACCGCCATCCGCCGCGTCGTCGCCCTCGACGGCCAGACTTACACCCTCATCGCGCGGGGAAGATTGCTGCCCGGGGGGCGCGTGCGACCGCCGCGTCACCAACCTCCCTCGCCGATTCTGCCGATCACCATGGGTCTGCTCGCCAGCCTCGTCTTCAGCGCCGCGCTGGCCTGGTACGTGGCGAAGCCGATCCGCCACCTGCGCGATGCCTTCCGCGCCGTATCCGAGGGGCGACTGGACACGCGGGTGCAAGCGTCGATGGGCGGGCGCAGCGACGAACTCGCCGACCTCGGCCGCGACTTCGACCGCATGGCGCAACGATTGCAGGCGCAGATCGCGGCGCAACAACGCCTGCTGCATGATGTCTCCCACGAATTGCGCTCGCCCCTGGCGCGACTGCACGCGGCCATCGGCCTTGCCCGGCAGAACCCGGCCAAGCTCGAAGCGACGCTGGAGCGCATCGAGCGCGAATCGATGCGTCTGGACGAACTGGTTGGCGAAGTGCTGACCCTGTCGCGGCTCGAGGCAGGCACCCCGGGCGCCCCGGTGGCCGCCATCGACCTCATGGAAATGGTGGCCAGCATCGCCGACGACGCCGGCTTCGAAGCCCAAGCCAATGGCCGTGGCGTGCGCTTCAGCGGCGCCGGCGAAGTGATTGCCAGGGTGCGCGGAGAATTGCTCTATCGCGCCGTCGAGAACGTCATTCGCAACGCCACGAAACACACCGCGCCAGGCAGCGTCGTGGACGTGCGCGCGCGGGTCGATGCCGGCCATTTCGAGGTGGTCGTCTCGGACCAGGGTCCGGGCGTGCCGGAGGCCGAGCTGGAAGCGATCTTCGAACCCTTCCACCGCGCCGACGCCTCCCCCACCGGCTACGGCCTCGGTCTCGCCATCGCCCGCCGCGCAGTGGTCTCCCATAACGGCCAGATTCACGCGCGCAACCGGCCTGGGGGTGGGCTGGAGGTGACGATCATGTTGCCGATCGAGTAGGGAGCGACGTCCGCCGCGGACGATCATGTGCCGAGTGGACGCGTATTTTCGTGGGGGAACAGGGTGAAGCAATGAGTCTGGAAACAGCAGTTGACTGCGCCATCTCCCTCTTGAGGCCACCTGAGGGTCTTCGATGACGCTGACTATTCGGATGTGGCGCCGATGGCTATATGGCCACGACACAAACAAAAACGGCCCGCATCGCTGCGAGCCGTTTTTGCTGATACTGGCGTCCCCACGGGGATTCGAACCCCGGTTACCGCCGTGAAAGGGCGATGTCCTAGGCCTCTAGACGATAGGGACAGATGAGGCCGAAGACCCGGTTTCCCGAGTCTTCTCGTGTGGTGGAGGTAAGCGGGATCGAACCGCTGACCTCTTGCATGCCATGCAAGCGCTCTCCCAGCTGAGCTATACCCCCACAAGAGAGCGCGCATTCTAGTAACGGTTTTTGGGCTTGTAAAGGGGGGCGTGAAATTTTGTGACACTTTTTTTCAAGGAGTGGGAGTTGGGCGGCTAGGAGCCTGTCGGACTTTGGGCTCCGATAGCGAAAACCGGCCCCGCCGAGGCCAGTTTTCGACCATTTCGCCGGGGAATAGCCGGACTATTGCCCAAGAAATGGGCGAAAAATGGGCCGGCGCGGTCGGTTTGCAG
>CAZONS010000121.1:0-9730 GCA_964581195.1 uncultured Thiobacillus sp.
TCGCAGCCTGGCCTGGGGCGGCGGCTTCCTGGCCCTGGGCGGGCTGATCGGCCTGCCCCTGATCGTCCGGCGCAAGGAGGAAACCCGTGGCTGAACCCGTGAAATCGCCCTTCTTCAGCCTCGGCCGCCTGCGCCTGCTGACGCAGTTGACCATGCTTGCCCTCACCGTCTGGGGCGGCGCCCTGGTCGGCCATTACGCCGCCGAGAAGCTGTCGAAAGCGCTGCCGTCGCTGTCCTGCGCCTACGACCAGGCCAACGGCGCCTACTGCGTGCTGATTCCCCTGCAACACCAGATGCACCACCGCGTCGGCGAGCTGATCCAGCAGACCGGGCAGTTCGCGCTGGCCATGCTGTTGCCGCTGCTGTTCACCGTGCTGGCCTTCTACGTGTTCTATTTCTTCATCGGCAAGGCCTTCTGCGGCTGGGTCTGTCCGCTGGGCACGGTGCAGGAGTGGCTGCATCGCCTCGGCCGGCTGCTGCGCCGCCCGTTCCGGTCGCTACCGGAGGCGGCCGCGAAACGGTTGCGGCCGGTGAAATGGGCGCTGCTGCTGATCCTGGTGCTGGGCCTGCCGCTGGCCGCCGGCATGGGGGTGACGCCGCACGCGACCGGCGACGCCTTCTGCCAGGTCTGTCCCTCGCGCCTGGCCACCACCCTGCTCACCGGCGATGGCGAGCAGGCGGCGATCCGCACCGGCGGCGCCCTCGATTTCGCTTTCGGCGCCCTGGCCAACACCCTGTTCGGCTTCATCCTCGTCGCCGGCCTCGCCGCGCGCCAGCCGTTCTGCCGCGTCTGCCCGCTGCTGGCGGTGAACGCGACCTTCCAGCGCCTGTCGCCCTTGCGCCTGGTCAAGGCGAAGCACGACAAATGCGAGAAGTGCGGCATCTGCGCCCAGGCCTGCCCGATGGACATCCCGGAGATCTGGCGCGAGTCCGGCGCCAAGGCGTTCACCGAGGATTGCACCCTGTGCGGCCGCTGCGCCGAGTTCTGCCCGGACGACGGCGTCATCCAGATCAAGTTCGGCCCCGCCGCCTTGTTCTCTTCCAGCCGCGGCTACTACAAGGCGCGAGTGAAGCGGGAGAGCCCGCGCGGCGAGATCAAGACGATCCGCTGGCACGCACGCAAGGCGAACCATGCCTGAATCCACAGGACTCCTCTCCGCCTGGCTGCTCGGCCTGTCCCTGGGGCTGACCGCCTGCACCGTCACCTGCCTGCCCTTCATGGGCGCCTGGGTGATGGCGCGCGAGCGCGGTGTGGTAATGGTCGATACCGGCCTGTTCCTCGCCGGGCGGGTGAGTGCCTACGCCCTGCTCGGCCTCGCCGCCGGTCTTGCCGGCGCCTGGCTGACTGGCGCCTTGAACAGCGGCATCGGCCATCTCGCCATCGGCACCGCCTCGCTTGTCGCGGGGGCCTGGCTGCTCCTGGGCGAGGGCCGCCACCGCGCCTGTGGCGCCATGCGCGGCGCCGGCGCGCCGCCCTTCGCGCTCGGTTTCTCCTTGAGCCTGACGCCCTGCGCGCCGCTCGCCTCGTTGCTCGCCTTCGCCGCCCAGTCCGGCTCGGCGCCGCTGGGGGCCGGCTATGGCCTGGCCTTCGGCCTCGGCGCGGCGGTCACGCCTTTGCTCCTGCTGCTGCCGCTGCTCGGCGTGTTCGCCGCCCGGTTGCGCGCGCAACAGGCCTGGCTGGGGTTGTGGCTGAAGCGCGGCGCCGGCGCGGTGTTGCTGGCGCTGGGCCTGTATCGAATCTCTCTGGGGTGGTGACACGATGATGCTGAAGGAATGGGTTGAATACGGTGTGTTGGGGCTGCTGCTGGCGCTTTCTTTCTGGGCGGTGGCCATCGCCATCGGCCGCTTTGCCCACTACCGCCGCGTCGACGTCGCCGTCTGGCGCAAGCGCGTGGAATTGGAGGCCAGCCTCACCGAGGGCCTGACCACCATCGCCACGGTGGCGGCCAACGCGCCCTATGTCGGTCTGCTGGGCACCGTGCTGGGCATCATGCTCACCTTCCAGACCCTTGGCGCCAGCGGCGACATGGACGTGAAAAGCATCATGACCGGCCTCGCCCTCGCGCTGAAGGCCACCGCCGCCGGTCTGTTGGTGGCGATTCCCTGCGTGGCGCTGAACAACGCCTTGCGGCGGCGGGTGAAGGTGCTGCTGGCCGCCTGGGATGCCCACCATGGATGAGGAAATCGACAGCATCAACGTGATTCCGCTGGTGGACATCATGCTGGTCCTGCTCACCATCGTGCTGACCACCGCCACCTTCATCGTCACCGGCCATATCCCGGTCGATCTGGCGCGCGCCTCGCATGCGGCGGACAGCAGGCATAGCCCGGTGGTGCTGACCCTGACCCTGCATCGCCTGGTCTATCTCAATGATCAGCCGGTCGGCGACCTGGCCACCGCGCTGGACAAGATGCCGCGCGCGACGCCAGTGGTGGTGCGCGCCGATGGCGGCCTCGCCCTGCGCGACTTCATCGCTCTGGTGGATCGGGTCAAGGCGCTGGGCTTCACTCAGGTCAGTCTGGATGTCCGCCGCGCCTGAGTTCGGCCGTCCGCCCGCTCGGGCATGGCTGATCTCCCTCGCACTGCATGGCGGCCTCGCGGCACTGCTCGTGCTGCTGTCTCCGACACCGCCACCCACGCCCAGTCGCGCACCCTGGCAGGTGAGCCTGGTCGCCAGAGCCGGAGCACAGCCGGAGGAGGCAGCGCCCGCGCCTACGCGGTCGCCACCACCCAGGCAAGCGCCCGTAACGCCACGTCAGGTGGCGCTCCCCGCGCCGATTCCAGCGCCGCTGCCCGTACCCGTGCCGGACGCGGTATCGCCTCGCCAGGAGGCGTCCATGCCCAACACCACGACAGCGGTCGTTGCCGCGCCGGACAGCACCGTGGTGACCAGCATGGTCGCCGTGCCACTCGCCGTGGACGGTGGTTTGCCGGCGGCCGCTGCGTCTGGCAAGCGTGTGGCGACCGCCCCAGCCGCCGAGTCCAACGCGGCGGCGGCGGAAATCGCCGCGCGGCAGGCCGAGGCGACACGCCAGGCGGCACAGCGGCGCTGGTATGCCGCCCTGCTGGAAAAGTTGCGCGAATACCGCCGTTATCCACCGGCTGCGCGCCGCCTGGGCCAGGAGGGGGTAGTCACCCTCATGATCGAAATCGCGGCGGATGGCGAATTGCGCCAGGCGGAAGTGCGCGCGACATCCGGCTACCCCCTGCTCGACAAGGCGGCGACTCATCTTCTGCATGAGGCCGCCGCCGCGCTGCGTGGCCAGATGCATCCCCCCGGTGGCTCGCGGCTGGAGATTCCCGTCGCTTACCGGTTGGATGGCTGAGCGGGACACCTTCAGCTAGCAGCCTGTCGGACTTTGGAATCTCCGGCTGCAAAGCGACCGCGCCGGCCCCTTTTTCGCCCATTTCTTGGGCAATGGTTCGACCATTCCGCGGTGAAATGGTCAAGAAATGACCTCGGCGGGGCCGCTTTTCGCTATCGGAGCCCAAAGTCCGACAGGCTGCCTGAGGCTGCGACAAAATGTCGCGGCAACGGGGGAAGGTCGAGTATTAGCATTCGCTGATGAACAAGTGCCGTGAATTTCAAGCGTGAAACACGCCATGGTCCGACATCGACGTGGCTCCACCCTGGCCGGGTGGGCGCTGGGACTGTGCGCGCTGGCGTTGGCGCTGATCCTGCTCGATGGCGCCCGGCCGGGCGACGCGCGTGACGCGGCGACGCGGCGTGGCCACGAGCTTGCGCGCGCCGTCGGCCTCACCGATCCGGCGCTGTTCACCGAGGCGCGCTATGCCCGCCATGCCAGCCAGGCCGATTTCCATGCCGCGTTCCAGGACCATCCCATGGCGCTGGAACACTTTCCGGCCGGTAGCCTGATGCCACCTCCCGCCGTCCCGGAGTACCGGCAGCCCTCGCCATGAGTGCCTGGATCGAACACCAGCGCGGCCTGATCGACTTCGCGGTGGCGAGTCTGCGGCGCCGGCGCGGGCGAAATTTCGGGCTGTTCCTGGTTCACGCGCTGCTGGTCTTCCTGCTCGCTTCCGTGGTGTTGTATGGCGATGCCATGCGCCGCGAGGCCAGAGCGTTGCTGGCCGATGCGCCGGAACTGGTGGTGCAGCGCCTGACCGCCGGCCGCCACGATCTGGTGCCGGCGGCCTGGCTCGAGCGGGTCGAGGGTCTGCGCGGCGTGCGCCACGCGGAAGGGCGCCTGTGGGGCTATTTCCACGATCCCGCCGTGGCCGCCAACTTCACCTTGCTGGTGCCCGCCGAGGCGCCGCCGGCGACCGGGCAGATTCGGGTCGGCGCCGCGCTGGCGCGGGCGCGCGGCCTGGAGGTGGGCGATGTGCTGGCGCTGCGCGGCGGCGATGGCCTGCCCCACGCCTTCACCCTGGCGGGTGTGCTGAGCAGCGATTCGGAACTGGTCAGCGCCGACCTGATCGAGATCGATGCCGCCGATTTCCGCGCCTTCTTCGGGATCGCGCCGGACCGCTATACCGATCTCGTCCTGCGCGTGGCCAACCCGCGCGAGGTGCGCCGCGTGGCGGAAAAGGTGCTGGAGCGGCTGCCCGGCGCCCGGGTGATCGCGCGTGACGAGATGCGCCGCACCTACGAGGCGGTGTTCAACTGGCGCCAGGGCGTGCTGCTCACCTTCCTGTCCGTCGTCCTGCTCGCCTTCGCCGTGCTGGCCTGGGACAAGGCCTCCGGCCTCTCCGCCGAGGAGCGCCGCGAGATCGGCATCCTCAAGGCGCTGGGCTGGGATACCGGTGATGTGCTGCGGATGAAGTTGTGGGAGGGCACGCTGGTATCGCTGTGTGCTTTCATGGCCGGCTACAGCCTGGCCTGGGTACATGTCTTTCATGCCGAGGCGCCGCTGTTCACGGCGGTGCTCAAGGGGTGGTCGGTGCTCTATCCGCGCTTCGCGCTGATGCCTCAGGTCGATGTCGCGCGGATCGCGGCCCTGGCTTTCCTCACCGTGCTGCCCTTCGTCGCGGCCACCGTGGTGCCGGTCTGGCGGGCGGCGACGCTGGACCCGGACGAGGTGATGCGGGAATGAAGTCACTCAAGCGCGGGTCGATCCAAATTGGAACCCCCCTCCTTGGAAAAGGGGGGAGTGGCACATGATCGAGCTCATCCAGGTCAGCAAGACCTACAACGCCGGCCGGCCCAACGCCTTCCAGGCCGTGCGCGAGGTCAGCCTCGCCATCGAGCCGGGCCGCGTGACCGCGCTGCGCGGGCCCAGCGGCTCCGGCAAGACCACGCTGCTGGGGTTGATCGGCGGCCTGACGCGGCCGAGCAGCGGTCGCGTGCGTCTGGACGGCCGCGACATCTCGGCGCTGCCGGATCGCTTCCTGACCGAACTGAGGCGCGCCAGCTTCGGTTTCGTGTTCCAGCAGTTCCAGCTGATCCGCGGCCTGTCGCTGCTGGAAAACGTCATGCTGCCGGCGACGCCGACCGGGCTGCCCCACCGCCAGGTCCGGGCGCGGGCGCTGCGTCTGCTGGAGGACCTGGGCCTGGCGGCGCGGGCGGAGGCGAAGGCGCAGTGGCTGTCCGGCGGCGAGGCGCAGCGGGTGGCCATCGCCCGCGCCCTGATCAACGATCCCAAGGTCATTCTGGCCGACGAGCCGACGGCGCATCTCGACAGCACCCTGTCGCGGCGGATCCTGGACATCTTCGCCGGCTTGCGCGCCCAGGGCCGCGCCGTGGTCATCTCCAGCCACGACCCGCTGGTGTTCGAGGCCGGCCTGGTGGAACGGGTCATCGACATGCGCGACGGCCGGGTCACACGTAGCCCGGATGCGGCGATAGCGGAATCCGGGAATGTTCCTCGCATGCTCCCGGATTCCGCTGCGCCGCATCCGGGCTACGCGTCGCGAGGCGGCCAATCACGATGATCTTCCAGCCCACCGCGCTCGCCCTGTTGCTGGCCGCCAGCCTCAACGCGCTGTTGCTGCTGGCATCCGGGGTGTTCGCGCTGCGCTTGTTGCGGCACTGGGATCCGGCCAGCGGCGGCGAGCGGCAGATCGCCCTGGAACGACGCACCTATCTGGTCTCCACCCTGGTCGGGCTGTCGCTGCTGCTCGCTCTGCCGGCGCTGGCGCTGTTCGTCCATGACGCCGACGCGATGGCCCCGTTTTTCACCGGCGCCATGTGCGCGGTGGGCAGCCTCAAGGCCAATGTCTGGGGCATGCCGGCGCTCTACGCCATGCTCGCCGGTTTCTTCCTGGCAGCCGCCTGGCTGGTGCTCAACCATCTCGATGGCCTGGGCTGGGACGTGCCGCTGATCCGCGCCAAGTACCGCTTGCTGCCGCCGCTGGCACTGCTGGCCCTGGCGCAGGCGATCCTGCTCTGGCTGTATTACCTGAACCTGAACCCCGAGGTCATCACTTCCTGCTGCGGCAGCCTGTTCGGACCGGCCGCGAGCGGAGTGGCGGCGGACATGGCGGCCTTGCCGGCGAGTTGGGCGCGGCCTGGGTATTTCCTCGGCTGGGGCCTGACGCTGGCGGCGGGCGCCGTCTTCGTCGCTTCCGGCCGATACGGGCGTCTCTTCGGCGTCTTGTCCGCGCTGCATTTGCCGCTGGCGCTGGCCGCCATCGTCGCCTTCATCGCCCCCTATATCTACGAGCAACCCAACCATCATTGCCCGTTCTGCCTGCTGCAGGCCGAGCATGGCTACGCCGGCTGGATGCTCTACCCGCCGTTGTTCCTCGGCACCGTGGCCGGCATCGGCGCCGCTCTGGCCGCCGCCGCGCGCGCGGAGAGCCTGCGCTCGGCCGCGCCGCGCGTGGCGCGATCCCTGGCGAGACTGGCCCTGGCCGGCCTCGGCGGTTTCGGGCTGCTGGCGGGGCTTTTCATCGCGAGATCGAATCTGGTGCTGTGAGATGAGACTGTTTCTTTCGCTCTGTTTCCTGGTGCTGCTCGTGGGCTGTGGCGAGGAGGCGGCCCGGCCTCCGGCCAGCGACACGGCGGCTCCCGCCTTCGCGGCCGTCGATCTGGCGGGCGGGGCGGTGAAGGTACCGGATGACTTCAAGGGCCGGGTGGTGGCCCTCCGTTTCTGGGCCGACTGGTGCCCCTATTGCCGCAAGGAAATGGCCGGGTTGCAGCCGGTCTACGCGCGTCTGCGCGAGCGCGGCCTTGAGATCC
Organism: uncultured Thiobacillus sp.; assembly: GCA_964581195.1. Classification (GTDB taxonomy): domain Bacteria; phylum Pseudomonadota; class Gammaproteobacteria; order Burkholderiales; family Thiobacillaceae; genus PFJX01. Next base: position 7,143 of record CAZONS010000121.1, read on the forward strand.
TCGCGGTCAACGTGGCGCAGGACGCGGCGACCGCGCGCGCCTTCGTCGAGCCGCTGGGCATCGGCTATCCGGTGCTGCTCGACCCGGACGGCGCCACCGCGCGCGCCTACGGCGTCCAGGCCCTGCCCACCACCTGGCTGCTCGACGGGCGGGGCGTGGTGCGCGGCAAGATCGTCGGCGAGGCGACGCCTGAGGTCTTCGAGCAACAGGTGGTGAAACTGCTCGATGGACGCTGAGCTCACCCTCCCGCTTGCCTTCCTCGCCGGTCTTGCCGGCGCCGGGCATTGCTGGACGATGTGCGGCGGTCTGGCGGGGGGGCTGTTCCTGGGCGCCGGCGGCGAGCGTGTTCCGGCGCGGCATCTCGCCTATCACGCTGGCCGGGTGCTGGCCTACACCCTGCTCGGGGCGCTCGCCGCCGGTCTCGGCCAGGCCATCGTGCTGACCGGCGGGGTGGGGCGCGCTCAGGGCGCGCTCTACATCGTCGCGGGGGTCGGGGTGATCCTGGCCGGCGCGCTGGCCCTGCGTCGTGACGCCGGCTGCGCCGGCGCGACGTGCGCGCCGCCGCCCCTCTCGTCGCGGCGCGATAGGGCTGCGTTCGCCTTCGCCGGCTTCCTCAACGGCCTGATGCCCTGCGCCCTGGTGTTCTCGCTCACCCTGAAGGCGGCCACGGCGGCGTCCATCGCCACCGGCGCCGCCTGGCTGTTCGCCTTCGGTCTCGGCACCGTCCCGGCGATGGCCCTGGCCGCCGGCCTGGCCCATCGGCTGGGCTGCCAATCGCTGCTCTGGCTGCGTCGCGTCGGCGGGCTGCTGATCATCGCCCTGGGCGCGCAGGCGGTGTGGTCGGGCGGCAAGTTCTTTCAAGTCATGCTGCATTTGTGAGCAGGACACATTTCGTCAAGGAGAGCACCATGAAACGTCGTGAAATGTTCAAACTGCCGTTGGTCGCCGCCGCCGCGCTGGTGTCGGCCCCCACCCACGCCAGCCCGAAGGGGGAACACGCGTGCGCGGGCGACGGCACCCCGCTGCAGTTCATCCCGAAAACGCCGAAAGACCCCAACCCGCTGGAAAACGAGCTGAACAAGTATCCCAAGTGCCCCTATTGCGGCATGGATCGGACGCAGTACCACCATGCCCGGCATCTGGTGCATTACGCGGACGACCTGGTGGATGGCACCTGCTCCATCCATTGCCTTTCGATTTCCCTGGCGATCAATCTGGATCGCGAGCCGGTCGCCATCTATGCGCCCGACAATGCCAGCGCCGAGGCGGTGAAGCCGCTGATCAACGTCGATCAGGCGACCTATCTGATCGGTGGCAAGCTGCCGGGCGTGATGACGCATCGCGGCAAGACCTCCTACGGCAGCAAGGCGGCCGCGCTGGCCGCCAAGGAACTCCACAACGGCGAGATCGGCGATTTCGCGGCGGCACTGAGCGCGAGTTACGCCGACCTGGCCAAGGACACCCTGATGATCCGGAAGAAGCGCGAGGAACGTCGCCAGCGCATGATGAGGAAGGCGGGCTGATGCGCGGTCTGCTCGCACTGGCGCTGCTGGTCCTGTCCCTCCCGGCCTGGGCCGGCGGCTTTCCCGATCCAGCGCCGCGCGACCTCTGCCCGGTGTGCGGCATGGTCGTCTCGAAATACCCCGCCTGGGTCGCCACCGTGGTCTACGGGGACGGCCATGCTCATCATTTCGACGGCGCCAAGGACTTGTTCAAATACCTGTTCGACGTGCCGCGTTACGCGCGCGGCCATCGTCGCCAGGACATCGCCCGCATCGGCGTCACCGAGTATTACGAACTCAAGCGCATCGACGCCCGCCAGGCATATTTCGTGATCGGCTCGGACGTGTTGGGGCCGATGGGACATGAGCTGATCCCGCTCGCCAGCCGCGCCGATGCCGAGGAGTTTCTGCGCGACCACCAGGGGCGGCGGATCCTGCGTTTCGAGGAAGTGAAGCGGGAATTGCCGGGGAAACTCGACGCGGGGCGGTTCGATTGAGTGACGTGGCAACCCATCAACGCCGTGGGCTGGGTCGTCGTCATCGAAGAGGGTGAGCGGTAGCGAAACCCGGTGCGTTGGCGCGCGGCGTTTGCCGGGGTTCGCTATCGCTCACCCCAGCCTGCGTCGCTACTCACCCCAATCCACCGCTGACCAGCCAGCCCGCCAGCAACCCGCTCGCCACCGCCGCCATGCCGGGCAGCACCTGGCGCGCCAGGGGGGCGCCGCCGATGGCCGTGGCGAGGCCGCTCTTGAAGACGATGTTGGCGAGCACGGCGAGAAACACGGTGGTGACGGCCTGGTCGGCGTGCAGGGTGCCCAGGCCGAACAGGCGCAGGCTGGAAAGGGTGATGGCGTCGACATCGGTGAGGCCGGATACCAGCGCCACCGCGTAGACGCCCTGGCTGCCGACCAGGTCGGAGAGCCAGGCGGCGGCGAACAGGACCCCGGCGTAGAGGGCGCCGAAGCTGAGCGCGGCGCGAATCTCGGTCGGGTTCTTCATTTCCAGCGTCGGCGTGTCGGCGCCGTCGTCCAGGCGGCGCCAGTAGAGATAGAGCACCACCAGTCCGGCCAGCGCGCCGCCGCCAAG
>CAZONS010000122.1:0-9700 GCA_964581195.1 uncultured Thiobacillus sp.
ACCTGGGCGGTGCCGCTGATGCTGACACCGCTGGCGGTCGGGGCCGCCGCCACGCCGGTACCGGCGATGCTGGCCGTGGCGCTGGAGGTGACCGCCGTGCCGGTGGTCGGCGCGACCGTCGAGATCGGGGTCACTTCAAACGTGATCGTGGCGCCCTGGTCGGCGGCAACCAGCGTGTAGGTGGTCGCCGTGGCGCCGGCGATGGCGACCCCATTCCGCAGCCAGCGGAAGGTCGAGGTGCCTTCCGGATCGCTGTTGGCGTCGGCGTAGCTGTAGCCGCCGGTCAGGGTCTGACCTACCTGGGCGGTGCCGCTGATGCTGACACCGCTGGCGGTCGGGGCGGCGGGTATGCCGACTCCGGCGACGCTGGCCGTGGCGCTGGAGGTGACCGCCGTGCCGGTGGTCGGGGCGATGGTCGACACCGGCGTGACCTCGAAGGTGATCGTGGCCCCCTGGTCGGCCGCGACCAGCGTGTAGGTGGTCGCCGTGGCGCCGGCGATAGCCACGCCATTCCTCAGCCAGCGGAAGGTCGAGGTGCCTTCCGGATCGCTGTTGGCATCGGCATAGCTGTAGCTTCCAGTCAACGTCTGGCCAACCTGCGCGGTGCCGCTGATGCTGACACCGCTGGCGGTCGGCGCGGCCGCCACGCCAGCACCGGCGACGGGGGCCGTGGCGCTGGAGGTGACCGCCGTGCCGGTGGTCGGGGCGACCGTCGAGATCGGGGTCACTTCAAACGTGATCGTCGCCCCCTGGTCGGCCGCGACCAGGGTGTAGGTGGTCGCGGTGGCGCCGGCGATAGCCACGCCGTTGCGCAGCCAGCGGAAGGTCGAGGAGCCTTCCGGATCGCTGTTGGCGTCGGCGTAGCTGTAGCCGCCGGTCAACGTCTGGCCGACCTGCGCGGTGCCGCTGATGCTGACCGCGCTGGCGGTCGGGGCGGCGGCCTCGGTCCCCGGGGCGGTCGTCATGGTGATGCTGTCGATCTTGACCGAGCCATGCGATACCACGACGGTCGCGAGGGTGGCGCCGCCGCCCACAAGGCTGATGCTGACCACGTAGGTATCTTTCACGCCCACGGCGGGCTGACTGATCAGATTCGGATGCACGACCAGGTTGTTGCCGCTCAGGCTGAACTGGCCCGTGTTGGTGAAGGCGGCGCCGTTGCGGGTGACGCCGGTGATGCCCGCGACCACGCCTCCTGTCGGAGCGGTGATGTCGCCGCTGGCGCTGTCAACGCTCGAGCCCGGCGCCAGCACGGTCTTGTCGACGGCGATCAACCGGGTGGGCGCGACCGTGGTGTCGACCCTGGCGACGATCTGACTGGGCAGGTAGTCGGGGCGACGGGCGACTCGGTCGAGCAGGCCGCTGCTGGCCTGTTGCGCCGGCGTGGCGGTCGCGATGGGCGTCGTGGGCCGGTCGGCGCGCAGGCCCATGCCGCCGTGCCGGGTCGACGCGCCGAAGGGGATGGACCAGGTCAGCGCGACCCGGCTGTCGTCGGGGGCGCCGTCGCGGCCCTGGATGTTCGATAGCTCGACGCCGAGCCGCTGGCCGCCGCTCAACTGGCGTTCGAGTCCGAGGCGATAACGGTCTTGCGCGGCGTAGTGGTCGGCCGTGACCTTGAGGCTGAGGTCGTTGGCCAGCCGCTGCTGCCATTCGATACCGCCAGTGAGACGGTCTGATCGCGCCTTGCCGGCTTGCAGGTCATAGTCGAGCCGCTCGGCGCCGACGCTGACGGTGACCTGGGCACCGGGCATCGGCGCGAGGCCGAGCCGGCCTTGCAGGCCGGTCACCCTGCCGCCGGCGATACGGCGCGGGTCGTTCCAGAGTTCGTACAGGCTGGCGCTGTCGACGGCGTAGGTTTGGTCGGCAAGGTCGCGGCTGCCGGTATCGGCCAGATAGCCGTTCAGTTCGACGTGGGCGAGCAGGCCCTGGCCAAGCCGGTACTGGTAGCTGATGCCGCCGCCATTCTGGGTCAGGCGGGCGCTATCGGCGCCGGAGGGAAAGGCGTATTCGACTTTCTGCCGGAGCTGGCCGGCGCTGAAGATCAGGCTTTGCCGCGCGTCGAGGTCGAGGCCGAGGTTGAGCAGCCACTCGTCCTTGTCGTAGCCCACGCAGACCAGGAGACCCGCCGCGCTGCTGGGACCGAGTTGGCCGGCCAGCGTCGCGTTGAGGCCAAATCCGGTCTGGTCGCTGTATTCGGGGCTGACGACAAAAAGTTTGTCGTCGCTGCGGCTTTCGAAGGTGAGGCCGTCGGGGTTGGGGCGCAACAAGACGCTGCTTTGCCGGGCTTGGCCCAGTACGGGCAGCGCCGGGCTCTCCGCCGCCAGCGCCGGGGGGACCGGGAAGGCCAGCAGCAGGGCGAGAAAGAGCGGGCTGTGCTTCAGCGCGTGGGGCGTGATTGTTCGATGCTTCGACATGTTGTCCTCTGTGACTGAAACCGGAAGGAGTCATGTGCCATCGCCAGCCAGTTGCCGCGTAAACGCCGATGAGCTTCCGGTGCGTCGTCTGTGCCTCTTCAAGGCTCGACATGGTTCTTGTTCAATGCCTAATCCATGGCGGTGACGCCGCCATCCATCACGACCGAAAAAGCAAGCCGTGATGGTGATTAGCCGTAAATACCCTACCGCTGGTAATGTACTTTTCGCCCCGACCTCACGAATCGGCTAGAGGCATGAAGGCGGCGCGGCATTTGGCTTAATCCATTTGGAAAAGAGGGGTACGTAGTGAGACCAGACGTTTGCTACCGCGCAGTCAGATTCGAAATCTGGCTGCGTAGCGAAAGGGGGTTCGACGCGACACGGGGGAGTGCGACATGGGAGTAGCGAATGGCGGTTGAAACAGTCGCGGCACAGGGCTTTGACGCCCGGATTCACGACGAGCAGATCGAATTACTGTTCCGCCATACACCGCTTGCGCAGATCACCAACCTGCTGGTGGCGACCGTGCTGGTCTGGTTTTTGTGGCGTGTCATCCCACATGGCAATCTCGTTGCCTGGTGGGCGGCCATCGCTTGCCTCGTCTTGTTCCGGTTCGGGTTATTGATCAGCTACCGGCATCGCGCGGCCGACTCGCGGGTCGCCTGGCATACGCCGATGACCTTGGGGGCTGTGCTCTCGGGCGTTGCCTGGGGGGCGGCGGGCGTGCTGTTCTTTGTGCCCGGTTCGGCGCCTACGCTGATTTTTCTCACCATCATTCTGGCCGGCATGTCCGCCGGCTCCATTGCATCGCATTCATCGTGGCCGCTGGCGCAGTATTCCTACGCCGTTCTGACCATGACGCCGATCGCGCTGCGTTATTTTGTCGAAGGCGGCGATCTGTGGGTTCTTGGCCTGATGTGCCTGGTCTATCTCGCCAATGTGCTTGCCTTCGCGCGCCAGCTTTCCCGCACGCTCATCGAATCCATGCGTCTGCGGCTGGAAAAACAGGAACTGGTGCAGCAACTGCGCGCGGAAATGACCGCGGCGGAATCGGCAAGAGCGCGTGCCGAAGAGGCGAACCTGGCCAAGTCGAAGTTTCTTGCCGCGGCCAGCCACGATCTGCGCCAGCCGCTGCAGGCGATGCACCTGTTCATCGAGGCACTGGGCAACGAAACGGCCCCCCCGCGCGTCGAGATGGTGCGGGTTCACCTGGCGGCCTCGGCGCAGGCGCTGGAGGATTTGCTCAATGAACTGCTCGACATCTCCAGGCTGGAGGCCGGGCTGTTCAGCCCGAAAACCCGGATCATTTCCTTGCAGGAGATATTCGACGCGCTGAAGCGGGAACTGCGGCCACTGGCGGAAGACAAGGGCATCGCGCTGGACTTTGTCGCGACCCGCCTCAACATTCTGAGCGACCCCAACATGCTGGGGCGCATCCTGCGCAACATCGTCACCAATGCGATCCGTTATACCGAGCGGGGCGCGGTCCTCGTGGGTTGCCGGCGCAAGGGAGGCGGCCGTATCGCCATCGCCATTTGCGACACCGGCCCGGGAATCGCGCCGGAATTTCACCAGGCCATCTTTCGCGAGTTCTATCAGGTGGGGAATCCGGAGCGCGACCGGCGCAAGGGGCTGGGACTGGGACTCGCCATTGTCGACGGCCTGTGCCGCGTTCTCGGCCATCCCCTCGAGCTCAAATCCAGGGTGGGACATGGTTCCACATTCTTGGTCCACGTCCCGATCGCCGTGGGAGAGGTGCCGCGCCTCGAGGACATGGAGGAAGCGCGATCCACGGGCCTGCACGGCTATGCCGTTCTGCTGGTCGACGATGAACCCGCCATTCGCCAGGCCATGACCGAGGTTCTCGGCGGTTGGGGCTGCCAGGTACTGGCCGTGGAGAGTGCCCAGGAGGCGCTCTCGCGACTGGCCACGACGGCCTTCTCACCGGACGCGATCATCGCCGACTACCGGCTGCGCGAGGAGCGCTCCGGGACCGAGGCCATCAACGAGATCAGACACGCCCTCGGCCGCCCCGTGCCGGCGGCCATCCTGACCGGCGACACCGCCCCGGAAAGGCTGCGCGAGGCGAATGCCAGCGGTTTCCAGTTGCTGCACAAACCGATTCAGCCGGCGCGATTGCGCGCGCTCCTCTCCTCCTGGCGCTCGCACGCGCGGGCGACCAAGCCTGCTGACACGCACGTCGTTACGTAGCCCGATCGGAAGGTGCCGGCGGGAAGCCCGCGAGGGGTACCGTCCCCGGCGCATCGGCTCCGGAACATGACGCCGGCGTTTCCGCCCGACACGCTTTTCGCGACCGTCGATCACGCACCACGATATCGGCGGAATAGCGGGCGCCTGGCGAGTGGCGGTACAACCGTCGGTTCATCAAATCACATGAGGGGAGGGCCCGGGAACGCGCAATAAAATTACTGTTTTGAGGGTCTATGCAAACGTCGGATTATCGATAGAATGCGCGTGTGCATTTTTTCCACGACAGGGAGCCGACCACCATGCCCACGCCTTTCACCGTCTACCTCGGCGGCAACACCGCCACCCTCGCCAACGCGCTGCTGGCCCAGAATTCCGGCATCAACCTGATCTCCGGTTCCGTCCAGCTGGATGCCTCGGGTCCGGGGGCGGTGAACTACTACGACGGTTCCCTGGCGCCCCTGGGCATCGGCGCGGGTCTGCTGCTCACCTCCGGCACCACGCCGGGCACCAGCAACAGCATGCCCTGGTTCGGCGCCGACAACAGCGGCAGCAGTGGTTTCAACAACGGCGACGCGGCGATCGACGCGGTGGTCAACACGGTGTTCAACACGATTTCCTACGATGCCACCACCCTGGCCTTCGAGTTCACGACGCAGGACCCCACCGCCACCTCCGTGACCTTCGATCTGGTGTTCGGCTCCGACGAGTATCCGGAGTGGGTGAACCAATACGTGGATTGCGCCACGGTCATGGTCAACGGCGTCAATTACGCCCTGTTCAACCACGATCCCGCGCATCCCCTGAGCGTGGTCAGCGGCAACCTGGCGGCGGGCTACTTCATCGACAACGGCGGTGGCGTGTTGCCGATCGAATATGACGGTGTCAGCCATGTCCTGAAGATCGTCGCGCCCATCCACGCCGGCACCAACCGGATCGAGATCGGCATCGCCGACACCGGCGACCATATCTACGACAGCGGCATCTTCATCGCCAACCTCACGGCCGGGAACGTCCCGGGTTCCGGCGTGGTGGTCGACACGTCGACCGGCACGGACAACAGCGACAACCTGAACGGCACGGCCAAGAGCGAGTATTTCGACTGCAAGGGCGGCGATGACACGGTCTACGCCGGCGGCGGTGACGACATCGTCGTGGCCGGCGCCGGAAACGATATGGTCTATGGCGGCAGCGGCAACGACGACATGGAAGGCGATGCCGGCGACGATTTCCTGGATGGCGGCGACGGCCTCGATACCGCCGTCTACTCCGGAGCGAGTGCCGATTACACACTCACGTTCAACAGCCTGACAGCGACCTATCAGATCAGCGACGGCAAGACCGGCGCCGGCGCCGAAGGCAGCGACAGCCTGGTCAACGTGGAATACGCGAAATTCAACGACGGACTGTTCCAGTTGAGCGCGGCGGGTCTGGTGCCCGCCCTGGCGCCCAATGGCGGCAGCGCGGCGAACCAGCCGGGTGCGGCGGTGATCACCGGCGTCGGCGCCGTCGGCAACGTCCTGACCGCCCAGGTCAGCGACCTCGATGGCGTTTCCGGCCAGGTGAATTACCAATGGCAGGTCCAGGACGCCGGCGTCTGGAGCAACATCGGCGGCAACAGCGCCAGTTACGCCGTGACGGCGGCGGATGCCGGTCTCGCGATCCGGGTGATCGCCAGTTATACCGATGCCGCCGGCCACGCGGAAACGGCCGTCAGTCTCGACAAGGCCATCCTCGACCCCAACAACGGCGATCTGGTGGTGACGCTGATGCAGCTCCAGGCTCCCCTGGGCGCCAGCACCATGAACCCGCTCACCACCCTGATGCAGGAGGCCATCGATCTCGGCCTCTCCCCCAACCTGGCGGCCATCCAGGTCAAGTCTGTCCTGGGCCTGGCGCCCGCGGTCAATCTGCTGCACTACGATGCCTGGTCGGTCCTGCAAGCCAACCCGGCCGACCCGGTCGCGCTGAATGTCGAGATGGTCGCGGTCCAGGTCGCCATCCTGACTTCACTGTCCGATGACGACAGCGGCGCCAATCTCGCCCTGGCCATCGTCGAGGCCGCCCAGAACGGCCAGACGCTGGATCTCGCCAACGCCGACGATCTGGCCGCCATCCTGGGGGTCGACATCACCGGCATCACCGACAAGAACCTCTATCCGCAACCGTTGCGGGAAATCTTCGATCGCAACAAGACCATGTCCGACGCTCTCGCCGACGGCGACGGCATCGATGCCATCGAGGCGGAGTGGCAGGACCTGCTCAGCATCCAGGACAACATCGCCTCCACCTCCATCGCCGATCTCGGCATCCACATCAACCAGGCCCCCGCCGGCAGCGCGACGGCGGCGCTGGCGACGGGCCAGATCGGCGGCGCATATCTGGTTCTGGAGGCAGATCTGCTCGCGGGATTCAGCGATCTGGAAGGCGATGCGCTGTCCGTGCTCGATCTGGCCGCAGATCAGGGCAGCTTCGTCGCCGTCGCGCCCGGAACCTGGCAATTCCAGCCCGCCGCCGGCTTTGCCGGTGGCCCCGTGGAGCTTGCCTATACGGTCAGCGACGGCATGGGTGGCACCACGTCGGCCAGCCAGATGTTCGTCATGGCCGCCGCCAACCACGCGCCCATGCTCGCCCACCCGCTGAACGACATGCAGGCGGCATGCAAGACGGCATTCGGTTTCACGCTGCCGGCGGATGGATTCGTCGATCCGGACCTGGGCGATGTGCTCAGCTACAGCGCCGCCATGGCCAACGGCGCCGCGCTGCCGGCCTGGCTGCACTTCGACGCCGCCACGGCGACGTTCTCCGGCACGCCCGGGCTGAGCCAGATCGGCGTGCTGGACATCACGGTGACGGCGACCGACAGCGCCGGCGCCAGTGTCAGCGATACCTTCAGCCTCGACGTCCTGTCACTGATCGAGGGCGGGGCCGGCAACGACGCGCTCAAGGGCACCGGCGTCGCGGACACGCTGATCGGCCATGACGGCAACGACAGCCTCTACGGCTACGGCGGCAATGACCGGCTCGAAGGCGGCGCCGGCGACGACAGCCTGAACGGCGGCCTCGGCGCCGATCTGCTGATCGGTGGGTCCGGCAACGATCGCTATTGGGTGAGCGACATCGGCGATGTGATCGTCGAACACGCCGACGAGGGCGCCGACCGGGTCTATGCCTCGATCGACCACAGCCTCGGCGCCAATCTGGAATACCTCAACCTGACCGGCACCGCCAATCTCACCGGCATCGGCAACGATCTCGACAACAGCCTCACCGGCAACGCTGGCGACAACCTGCTCATGGGCGGTCTCGGCAACGATTCCCTGAACGGCGGCCTCGGCGCCGATACCCTGATCGGCGGCCTCGGCAATGATCGCTACTGGGTCGATCAGGCTGGAGACGTCGTGATCGAACAGGCCGGAGAGGGCGCCGACCGGGTCTATGCCTCGGTCGACCATAGCCTCGGCGCCAACCTGGAATACCTCAACCTGACCGGTACCGCCCCCCTCTCCGGCATCGGCAACGATCTCGACAACACCCTCACCGGCAATGCCGGCGACAACCTGCTCATGGGCGGTGGTGGCAACGACACGCTCAATGGCGGCCTCGGCGCCGACACCCTGGCCGGCGGTCTCGGCAACGACATTTACGTCGTGGACAACCCGGGTGACGTGGTGGTGGAAGCTGCCGGCGAGGGCAAGGACACGGTTCGCGCCCTGGTCGACCAGGGTCTGTCGGCCAACGTCGAGAACCTCACGCTCGTCGGGAGCGATCCCCTCTCCGGCCATGGCAACGAACTCAACAACCTGCTCGTCGGCAACAGCGGCGACAACCTTCTGGACGGCGGCGCGGGCAACGACATCCTGGTCGGCGGCCTCGGCAACGACACGCTCATCGGTGGGGATGGGCTGGACATCTTCCGCTTCAACAGCCCGCTGGACGCGGGTGTGGATACCCTGGTCGACTTCAATGCCGCGGATGACACCATTCAACTGGAAAACGCGGTGTTCACCTCGCTGACCAAGGCCGGCAAGCTGTCCTTCGCTCAGTTCAGCGGCATGGGCAGCCCCCAGGACGCCGATGATTACGTGCTCTACGATCAGGCCAGCGGCCTCCTTTCCTACGATGCGGACGGCAATGGCGCGGGCGCGGCGGTACAGATCGCGCTGCTGGGCGCCGGCACGATCCTGACTGCGGCGGATATTGTCGTCATCTGAGCGGGAATGGCGGTCAGGCCCTGCTTCCCTGGCCGCCAGGTTGAAAGGAGGATCCATGACGTCAGTGCGGCGTCGGTCGCACCGCGCCCCAGTCAGCGTTGTCGCGGCCACTCTCCAGCGGAACCCGATGACTCGAAGACGGGCGAATGATCGGTCTGTCCCGGCCGACGACATTCCGGAGCGGCGACTATGCTGAAAGGACTGACCGCTCCGCACCCGGGAAATGCCCATGACTGCCGTTGCCACCCGTTCCCGCTTCGCCCGGCTGATCTGGTTGCTCTTCTTGCCGGTACTGCTCTGCTCCGCCACGGCGTCAGCCGACGTGGTGATGCGGGCCGATCAGCCTGAACTGGCTGTCGGCGCCAGCACCATGATCCATCTGGAGGGCAATTCGCGCTGGCTCAAAGCGCGCTGGAGCGCCGAGCCCGAGGGGCGCGTGCGCTTCGACAGCAAGCGCAACACCCAGGCGACCATCACCGCGTTGCAGCCGGGGCCGGTCAGCATCGTCGCCAAGGTGCTGACCCGCCGCTACAGCCTGACCCTGGTGGTGGCGGACTCGACGCCCCTCGCCGAGCGGCCCGGCGGCCCCGTCCGCGTCGAGGGCCTGGCCCGCGTGCTGGGCCTGTCGGACCAGGGCGCCCGGATCGCCCGCATGCTGACCGAAGTGAAGGCGGGCACCCGCGCGCCGCGCGACTTCTACGGCGACCTGGCCAGAATGGGGGCCAACATGTTCGATGTCATGCGGGTGCGCTCCCGGCTGGTGGATGGCGACCCGGTCCTGGCCCGGGAAGTCATGGGCGAGACCTACGCCAGCGGCGGCACGCCAGTGGAAAAGGCCCTGCTGGTGTGGCGCCGGGAGCAGAC
>CAZONS010000123.1:0-9627 GCA_964581195.1 uncultured Thiobacillus sp.
GGTGCCCGGCGCCCCACCGTAGGGCGGAAAAGCGGCCTCATCGCGCCTTCCGCCGAAATCTGTCGGAAGGCGCCGGCAAGAGGCCGCCGGCTTTTCCGACCTACGCCGAGTGGGGGTGCCCGGCGCCCCACCGTAGGGCGGAAAAGCGGCCTCATCGCGCCTTCCGCCGAAATCTGTCGGAAGGCGCCGGCAAGAGGCCGCCGGCTTTTCCGACCTACGCCGAGTAGGGGCGCCCGGCGCCCCACCGTAGGGCGGAAAAGCGCAGCGCCTTCCGCCTCCCCCCTCATGAAGGCGGAAGGCGCTTTCGCTTTTCCACCCTGCTTTTCGGATCGCCGGTGAAGCGGGCATGACGGTAGAGGACATTTGCCATGCTGAAAGTTGAAAACCTCAACCAGTACTACGGCGGCAGCCACATCCTGCGCGACCTGTCCTTCGAGGTGGCGACCGGCCAGGTCACCTGCCTCCTCGGCCGCAACGGCGTCGGCAAGACCACCCTGCTGAAATGCCTGATGGGCCTGGTGCCGGCCAGGGCCGGCACGATAGGCTTCGACGGCCGCGAGATCACCAAAGCCGCCGCGCACGACCGGGTCAAGGCCGGGATCGGCTACGTGCCGCAGGGCCGGGAGATCTTTCCCCGCCTGACCGTCGAGGAAAACCTGCGCATGGGCCTGGCCACGCGGCCGGCCGGCACCCCCATTCCGGAGCGCATCTTCGAGATGTTCCCGGTGCTCAAACAGATGATGAGGCGTCGGGGAGGCGACTTGTCCGGCGGTCAGCAGCAGCAGCTGGCCATCGGCCGGGCCCTGGCCTTCGGGCCGAAACTGCTGATCCTGGACGAGCCCACGGAAGGCATTCAGCCCTCCATCATCAAGGACATCGAACGCGCCATCCGCGTGCTGGCCGAGGAAGGCAGCATGGCCATCCTGCTGGTGGAGCAGTACTACGACTTCGCCCGCTCCCTGGCCGACCAGTATCTGCTGATGGAACGCGGCGAATTCATCCAGCGCGGGGCCGGCGCGGACATGGATCGGGATGGGGTGCGCGAACGCCTGTCGGTATGATGGCGCGATGAATCTCGCCGACCCCGTCACGCCAACCTGGCGCGCCCATCTGACGATCGCTTTCGAGCGCCGTGGCGAATCCAGCGTCCTCGCCCGGCGCGAGCATGTCGGCCCCCTGCGGGTGCAGAAGGCGTTGTATCCCGAAGGCGCGGCGGTGTGTCACGCCATCGTCCTGCACCCGCCCTCCGGCATCGCCGGTGGCGATGATCTGACCCTCGCGGCGAGCGTTGGCGCCGGCGCCCATGCCCTGCTGACCACGCCGGGCGCCGGCAAGTGGTATCGCAGCGGCGGCGCCCTGGCCACGCAGCAGCTGGATTTCAGCGTGGCCACCGGCGGCCTCCTGGAATGGCTGCCGCAGGAGAGCATCGTTTTCAATGGCGCCCGCGCCAAGATGCACACCGCCGTCGAACTGGCGGCGGACGCCCGCTTCATCGGCTGGGAAGTGCTGTGCCTGGGCCGGCGCGCCAGCGGTGAACGCTTCGAGACCGGAGAACTGCGCCTGGCCACCCGCGTCCACCGCGCGGGGCGCCCGATCTGGCTGGAACGCGGCCGTCTGGAGGGTGGCGCCAGCCTGCTCGATTCGCCGGCCGGCCTGGCCGGCTTCAGCGTCAGCGCCACCCTGCTGGCGGTGGCGCCGGCGCTGTCGCCGGAGCTGCTGGCGGCCTGTCGGGCGGCGCGCGCGCGTGAAGCCGGCGCTCGCCAGGCCGTCACCCTGCTGCCGGATCTGTTGGTGGCCCGCTATCTGGGCCATTCGTCGGAAGCCGCGCGCCACTGGTGCGCCGGCCTCTGGCAACGGCTGCGCCCCGCCCTGGCCGGGCGCGAGGCCCTGCCCCCGAGAATATGGAACACATGAGGATTGCCCGATGGAACTGACCCCGCGCGAAAAAGACAAGCTGCTGATCTTCACCGCCGCCCTGCTGGCCGAACGACGCAAGGAACGCGGTCTGAAACTCAACTATCCGGAGGCGGTGGCCTTCATCACGGCCGGCATCCTGGAAGGCGCCCGCGACGGCCGCACCGTGGCCGAACTGATGAGTTACGGCACCACCCTGCTCCGCCGCGACGAGGTGATGGAGGGCGTGCCGGAAATGATTCCGGACATCCAGGTGGAAGCCACCTTTCCCGACGGCACCAAGCTGGTGACCGTCCACCATCCCATCGTGTAGGGTGCGCCGCGCGCACCATCCACCCAAGGTGCGCGTGGCGCACCTACGAAGGAGCAGAAATGATCCCAGGTGAATACGCCATCCAACCCGGCGAGATCGAACTCAATGCCGGCCGGCCCACGCTTACGCTGGAGGTCGCCAACACCGGCGACCGGCCCATCCAGGTCGGCTCCCATTACCACTTCTTCGAGACCAACTCGGCGCTGGCCTTCGACCGCGCGGCGGCGCGCGGCATGCGCCTGAACATCGCCGCCGGAACGGCGGTGCGCTTCGAGCCGGGGCAGACCCGCACGGTGGAACTGGTGGCCTATGCCGGCGAACGCCGGGTCTACGGATTCCAGGGCAAGATTCAGGGGGCGCTATGAAGATCGTATCGGTAGCCCGGATGGAGGCCGCGGGCCGTAATCCGGGACTTGGGCGAGCACCCGGATTCCGCTTCGCCGCATCCGGGCCACGGAACGGAGGAGCGCAATCATGAGCGTCAAGATATCCAGACAGGCCTATGCGGAAATGTTTGGCCCCACCGTGGGAGACCGGGTACGCCTGGCCGACACCGAGCTTTGGATCGAAGTGGAGCGGGACTACACCCTCCCCGGCGAGGAAGTGAAGTTCGGCGGCGGCAAGGTGATCCGCGACGGCATGGGCCAGGGCCAGAAAGTCGCCGCCGAGGTGGCCGACACGGTCATCACCAACGCCCTGATCGTCGACGCCGTACAGGGCATCGTGAAGGCCGACATCGGCCTCAAGAACGGCAACATCGCCGCCATCGGCAAGGCCGGCAACCCCGACGTGCAGCCGGGCGTGACCATCAACATCGGCGCCGCCACCGAGATCATCGCGGGCGAAGGCCTGATCGTCACCGCCGGCGGCATCGACAGCCACATCCACTTCATCTGCCCGCAGCAGATCGAGGAAGCGCTGATGTCCGGCGTCACCACCATGCTGGGCGGCGGCACCGGGCCGGCCACCGGCACCTACGCCACCACCTGCACGCCGGGGCCGTGGCACATCCACCGCATGCTGGAAGCGGCCGACGCCTTCCCGATGAACCTGGGTTTCTACGGCAAAGGCAACGTCAGCCAGCCGGAACCCTTGCGCGAACAGGTGCGCGCCGGCGCGATGGGATTGAAGCTGCACGAGGACTGGGGCACCACCCCGGCGGCCATCGACACCTGCCTTTCCGTGGCGGATGAGATGGACGTGCAGGTGGCCATCCATACCGACACGCTCAACGAATCGGGCTTCGTCGAGACGACTCTGGCCGCCTTCAAGGGCCGCGCCATCCACACCTTCCACACCGAGGGCGCCGGCGGCGGCCATGCGCCGGACATCATCAAGGCGGCGGCGTTGCCCAACGTGCTGCCCAGTTCCACCAACCCGACCATGCCCTACACGGTCAACACCATCGACGAGCATCTCGACATGCTCATGGTCTGCCACCACCTCGATGCCGGCATCGCCGAGGATGTCGCCTTCGCCGAAAGCCGCATCCGCCGCGAGACCATCGCCGCCGAGGACATCCTGCACGACCTCGGCGTCTTCTCGATGATGAGCTCCGACTCGCAGGCCATGGGCCGGGTCGGCGAGGTCATCATCCGCACCTGGCAGACCGCCCACAAGATGAAGCTGCAGCGCGGCGCGCTGAAGGAAGACGCCGGCGGCAACGACAACTTCCGGGTCAAGCGCTACATCGCCAAGTACACCCTCAACCCCGCCCTCACCCACGGCATCGGCCACATCGTCGGTTCCATCGAGGTCGGCAAGCTGGCCGACCTGGTGTTGTGGAAGCCGGCCTTCTTCGGGGTCAAGCCCAGCCTCATCGTCAAGGGCGGCATGATCGCGGCGGCGGCCATGGGCGATCCCAACGCCTCCATTCCCACCCCGCAGCCGGTGCACTACCGGCCCATGTTCGGGAGTTATGCCGGCGGCCTGAAAACCGCCGTCACCTTCGTCTCGCAAGCGGCGCTGGACAACCCCGAGGTGGCGGCATTGAAACTCGACAAACCGCTCGTGGCGGTGAAGAACACCCGCACCGTTTCCAAGCGCGACATGCTGCACAACGATGTCATGCCGGTCATCGACGTCGACCCGGAAACCTATCAGGTGCGCGCCGATGGCGAGCTGCTGAGCTGCGAGCCGGTCGCCGTGCAGCCGATGGCGCAACGCTACTTCCTGTTTTGACCATGCTGCTGATCGAACACCGCGCCCCCACCGACGCCGCGCCCACGGAACGGCTCGTCCTAACCTTCGAATTGCGCTGCAAGAGCCGTCTGCGCGCCCGCCTGGCGAGCGGCGAGGAAGTCGGCCTGTTCCTGGAACGTGGCACGGTGCTGCGCGCCGGCGACCGCTTGCTGGGCGGCGACGGCCGCGTCGTCGAAGTGGTGGCATCCCCGGAGACGGTGTGCGAGGCGCGCAGTGACGACGCCCTCTTGCTCGCCCGCGCCGCCTACCACCTCGGCAACCGCCATGTGCCGGTGCAGGTTGCGCCCGGCCTGCTGCGCTTCGGCCGCGACCATGTGCTGGCGGAGATGCTGCGCGGACTCGGCCTTGTCGTGACCGAAACCGAAGCCCCGTTCGAACCCGAAAGCGGCGCCTATGGTGGAAAAAGTGGTGGCCACGGTGGCCATGCCCATCCCCATGGCCACAGCGCCGACGGCGAAGGCGAATTGGCCAACACTCGGCCACGCATCCACGACATGCTGCTGGCCGGACGGCGATGAATCTCGCCCTGGTCCGCCTGCTGCAACTGGCCAGCCCCACCCTGCCGGTGGGCGCCTACACCTACTCGCAGGGCCTGGAATGGGCGGTGGAAAGCGGCGCGGTCGGCAACGAGCGCGATGCCCTGCGCTGGATCGCCGATTGCCTCGCACACGGCGTGGCGAGCTTCGAGGCGGTCTATCTGGCGCACATGCTGGCGGCCTGGTCCAACGACGAACAGCCGCGCCTGATCGAACTCAATGACGCATTCATCGCCAGCCGCGAGACCGCCGAACTGCGCGCGGAAACCTTGCAGATGGGCCATTCCCTGGCGCGGCTGCTGGGCGACCTGCCCGACTTTCCGGCGCGGAACTGGACGGCGTTCACCCCCCCCAGCTTCCCCCTGGCCTGGAGTTGCGCGGCGGCGCATTGGCAAATCGGCGCGGAAGAAGCCGTGACCGCCTACCTTTGGGCCTGGGCCGAGAACCAGGTCATGGCGGCGATCAAGGCCGTCCCCCTCGGCCAGACCGCCGGCCAGCGGCTGCTGCTGGCGCTGGGCGAGCGTCTGCCCGAATTGGCCGCGCGCGCCGCCGTCGCCCCCCTCGAAGAGGCCGAAAACTTCCTGCCGGCGTTCGCCATCGCCAGCAGCCTCCACGAAACCCAATACTCCCGGATATTCCGCTCATGACCCAAGCCTCCCAACCTCTGCGCGTCGGCATCGGCGGCCCCGTCGGCTCCGGCAAGACCGCGCTCACCCTGGCCCTGTGCCTGGCCCTGCGCGACCGCTACGACATCGCCGTGGTCACCAACGACATCTACACGGAAGAGGATGCCCAGTTCCTGGTCCGCAACGAGGCCCTGGAACCGGCGCGCATCATCGGCGTCGAGACCGGCGGCTGCCCGCACACCGCCATCCGCGAGGACGCCAGCATCAACCTGGAAGCGGTGGACCGCCTCAACCAGCGGTTCCCCGGTCTCGACGTGATTTTCGTGGAGAGCGGCGGCGACAACCTGGCCGCCACCTTCAGCCCGGAACTGTCCGACCTGACCATCTACGTGATCGACGTCGCCGCCGGCGAGAAGATCCCGCGCAAGGGCGGCCCCGGCATCACCCGATCCGACCTGCTGGTGATCAACAAGATCGATCTGGCACCCCTGGTGGGCGCCTCGCTGGAAGTCATGGACCGCGACGCGAAGCGGATGCGCGGCGAGCGGCCCTTCGTGTTCTCCAACATGAAGACCGGCCAGGGTCTGGAGACGATCATCGCCTTCATCGAGACCCAGGGCATGCTGGAGCCAAGGGCGCGGCCGGACTGAACCGGCTCACCCGCCGAGGCTGAACAGGTCCGGATGGAGACGCCGGTAGTCGATCAGACCCTGCACCGTCAGCGGTGTCAGTTCCTTGGCCGCCACCCAGATGCGGAAGGCATTGGCGTCGGGGCGGGCAAGCGCGGCGGGCAAGGCGGCCCAGGCTGCCCAGTCGATCAGCGGCAGGCGCGCCCGGACCTCCTCCGGCAGGTTGTTCGCGGTGTCCGCGAGCGCGCCCAGGAGTTGGTAGGTCTGCAGCCGCGTCAGTCGACTGGAGAAGAACTCCGTGTCGTCCAGGGCCTCGGTCAGGATGATGACGTCCAGTCCGGTCTGTTCCATCAATCCGAGCATGGCGGCGGTCAGCATGTGGGCTTCAGTCCGGGTCCAGGCCGTCTGCTCGCATCAGGGCTTCCAGCACCGAGGCGCCGCTGCCGTCCTCGGGGTCCAGGCCGAGCAGCTTGTCCAGATAGGGCCGGGCGCCAGCCTCGTCACCCTCGCGCAAGGCGAGAAAGGCGGAGGCCTTGAGGGCGAGCAGGGCATGACTGGCGAGTGACGCGTCCAGGTGCTGAAAGTGCGCGGGGCGCCATGTCTCGAACGCCTCTGGAAGCCCGCCGCGCGCGGCGGCCTCGCGCAGGGCGCGCGCCGCGAACGCGCGCGCCAGATCGAAGCGGCGCTGGCGGTTGTAGAACTTGTAGGCGATGCGATGCAGCGGTAGCGGGTCCGGCGCCTGCGCACAGGCGCAATGCATGAGGAAATCCCCTCGTTCCGGGTCTTCCCGGTAGCGTGCCATGGCTTCGATCAGAAGCGCCTCGGCGGCGGTGTCGCGGTCACCGCTTGCGCGCGTCATACCGCGCCGTAGATCGTCCGCTTGGCGTCGGTGACGCGAGTCAGGGCCACATCGAAGGGGACGTTCTCGCAACGCGGGCGGTAATCCTGATAGGCCTTGTACAGGGTGTAAACCTTCTCGCCGCTGCTCTGGCCCTTGAAGTCGCTCTTTTCCAGGCGCAGTTCGTCCACCAGTTCGTTCCAGACCAGGCCATCGGCGAGAGGCAGCAGGACGAATCCGATGCCGGCGGCCTCCACCAGCATCGGCTTGGCGATGTTGACGACATAGAACAAGGCGCCCATGCCGGGCGCGAAATACGGCTGATATTTCGCGATGAAGGCGTTGAGATGGGCGATCTCGTCGAGCGAACCGGCGACGAATTTCAGTTGCGATTCGTCCGCCAGCATCACGGCGCCGACCATGGTCGCCAGGGGCGGCTTGCGCCGGCCCATGGCATCGGCGACTTCGCCCTCGATCAGAACCAGATCGCCGCGATAGGCCTGCAGGCCGGAACCGGCGGCATCCTTGAAGTTGCTGTTGAAGAGCAGGCCTTGGGTTTCAAAGGTATCGAGCAGCATGTGGGTTTCCTCGGGTTGGCAAATACGCCGGATTCAGCAAGTTGCGGGCCAGGCGCGCGCCACCGCCAAGGGCCGTGAAATCGCGGTCTCGCGGCCGAGTCGGGTGCGCCCGCGCTGTCGCAAACCCGACAGCGCGGGCGCCGCTTGGCGCATCGCCTACAGGCCGAACTCGCCGGAAATCAGGCGCAGCCAGGTGGCCAGGCGGTCGTCGCTGAGCTGTTTCTGGTTGTCCTGGTCGAGCACCAAACCGACGAATTCGCCCTCCTTTTCCGCTTTCGAGGCGATGAAGTCGTAGCCGTCGCTGGGCCAGAAACCGACCACCCGGGCACCGCGTTCGGTGACGAAGTCGTAGAGCATGCCGAGGGCATCGACGAAGTTCTCCGCGTATTTCTCCTGGTCGCCCAGGCCATAGAGCGCCACGGTCTTGCCGGTGAAATCGACCTCCTTCAATTGCGGCAGGAACTCGGCCCAGCTCGGTTGCTGGCAGTCGGCGTCGAGGCCGGGCAGATCGCCCTCGCCCAGTGTCGGCGTACCGAGGATCAGATAGTCGTAGCTGGCCACCAGCTCGGGCGTGGCCTTGTTGACGTTGAGCGCGTCGGCCATGGTGTCGTCGTCATAGCGCTTCTTGATCATCTTGGCGATGCGACGGGTATTGCCGGTGCTGCTGCCGAAAAACAGGCCGATGCGGGACATGGGGGTCTCCTTTGTGGAAGTAGGTACAGGACGATCCATGCAAGGGACGGGCCAACCCCGCGAAGACCCCCGTAGCGCAGGCGTCCCGCCTGCAACACTGCTGATGCGGCAAGAGCGGGCTGGAAGCCTGCGCCACATGGCGGCGCCCCAGCTGTCGCAAACCCTACAAGCCACTTCGACGGTACGACTCCAAACAGCGGAGTTGAACCGTGATGACGCATGGACTCTTGTAATAACAACGACTTAACAACACGCCATGGCTTGGCACAGGCCTTGCAGATACCTGACCATCGTCACCAGGACGCCCACGACAGGAGCACACCATGATCACCCTCACCCCTTCCGCCCTCGCCGCCATCGACAAGTTCATCAAGGGAGCGGCCA
Organism: uncultured Thiobacillus sp.; assembly: GCA_964581195.1. Lineage (GTDB taxonomy): Bacteria > Pseudomonadota > Gammaproteobacteria > Burkholderiales > Thiobacillaceae > PFJX01. The sequence goes on from CAZONS010000123.1 coordinate 8,714, forward strand.
CTCCGGTCGCCGGCCTGCGCATCGCCATCTCCGGCGGCGGCTGCTCCGGTTTCCAGTACGGCATGAAGCTGGAAGAAGCCCAGGCCGAGGACGACGTGGTCGTCGAAATGGACGGCGTCACCCTGCTGGTCGACGCCTTCTCCGCGCCCCTGCTGCAGGGCGTGACCGTGGACTTCGTCGATAGCCTCAACGGCTCCGGCTTCAAGTTCGTCAACCCGAACGCGACCAGCAGCTGCGCCTGCGGTTCTTCGTTCTCCGCCTGAGGACACGGCCATGTGGGACTACTCGGAAAAGGTCAAGGAACACTTCTTCAGCCCGCGCAACTCGGGCGCGATGGAGGACGCCAACGCCGTGGGCGACGTCGGCTCGATCAACTGCGGCGACGCCCTGCGCCTGATGCTCAAGGTCGACCCGGATACGGAAACCATCCAGGACGCGCGCTTCCAGACCTTCGGCTGCGGCTCCGCCATCGCCTCCAGCTCGGCGCTGACCGAGATCATCAAGGGCATGAGCCTGGATGACGCGCTCAAGGTCAGCAACCAGGACATCGCCGACTATCTCGACGGCCTGCCCCCGGAAAAGATGCACTGCTCGGTGATGGGCCGCGAGGCCCTGCAGGCGGCCATCGCCAACTACCGGGGTGAGGAGTGGAGCGACGACCACGAGGAAGGCGCCCTGATCTGCAAATGTTTCGCCATCGACGCGGTGCTGATCGAGGACACGGTGCGCGCCAACAATCTCTCCTCGGTGGAGGAAGTGATCAACTACACCAAGGCCGGCGGCGGCTGCTCCTCCTGCCATGAAGGCATCGAGGAAATACTCGCCAAGGTGATGGCCGAGCGCGGCGAGACCTTCAGTCCGCACACCGTCGAGCTGAAGGAGGAGGACAAGCCCTCCAGGCTGACCAACCTGCA
>CAZONS010000124.1:0-9570 GCA_964581195.1 uncultured Thiobacillus sp.
GACATCGCCATCCTCACGGGCGGCACCGTCATCGCCGAAGAGACCGGCAAGCAGTTGGAGAAGGCGACCCTGGCCGACCTGGGCCGCGCCAAGCGCGTCGAGATCCACAAGGAAAACACCACCATCATCGACGGCGCCGGCAAGGCCGATGCCATCCAGGCGCGGATCAAGGCTATCCAGAAGCAGATCGAGGACGCTACCTCCGACTACGACAAGGAGAAGCTGCAGGAGCGCGTCGCCAAGCTCTCCGGCGGTGTCGCGGTGATCAAGGTCGGCGCGGCCACCGAGGTAGAGATGAAGGAGAAGAAGGACCGCGTGGACGACGCCCTGCATGCCACCCGCGCCGCGGTCGAGGAAGGCATCGTTCCCGGCGGCGGGGTCGCCCTGCTGCGCGCCCGTGCCGCGATCAAGGCGCTCAAGGGCGACAACGCCGACCAGGAAGCTGGCATCCGCATCGTGCAGCGCGCCATTGAGGAGCCGCTGCGCGCCATCGCCGCCAACGCCGGCGACGAACCCTCGGTGGTCATCGCCAAGGTCGAAGCCGGCAAGGGCAACTTCGGCTACAACGCCGCGACCGGGGCCTACGGCGACCTGCTCGAAATGGGCGTCATCGACCCGACCAAGGTCACCCGCACCGCGCTGCAAAATGCGGCCTCTGTCGCCAGCCTGATCCTGACGACCGACGCGACCGTCGCGGAAGCGCCGAAGGAGGAAAAGGCGGCAGCCCCCGCGATGCCCGAGATGGACTACTGACCCTCTCCGGGTTGACTTGACTCCGGGGCGGGGCATCCCGCCCCTCTTTTTTTCAAGACCGCTGCTGGGGGGAGTGTGGAACGATCGCCGCTGTTGTTGGCAGTTGCCTCGGCTTCTATCTGTTGAGCTTGACATCTATACGTGGCAAACTATGCGCATTTTCTAGTTGTTGACAACGCAAATGTCTGCCGTCATTGCCATCCAATACACTCAGGATCAGATGCGTACCCTGACCGGCGTGTCCGTCGAGACGGTGCGGCATTGGCGTAAGACCGTGCCTTACTTGGCGTCGAAGACAGGGAAGGCCGCACGGTTCACCTTTGCTGATCTCCTCGGCCTAGCGGTCACCAACGAACTGGTTGGCTCATTGGGCGTACATATTGGCACAGTCAGCGCTGGCGTCGACGCGTTGTTTCGGTTGCTGGCCACCAGTAGCGCCCTGGCACTGAATGGGGCCGTGGCGTTTGTGACACCTACTTCGGCGATCCTGCGCGACACCATCGGCCTCGAGGGAGTTGGCCCGGCGCCAACGCAACCGACTCTCATCATCCCGCTCGATCCTTTAATCACGCGGCTTCAACAGCATATGCTGCCGGTCATGCCAACGCAAAGGCAAATAGCGTTACCGTTTCCGCCCGAGGCAATTCGGAGTAGGGCGTGAACACCGCGACCTTGGAACATGTGCTTGCTGCAACCGGCTTCATGCCGGACGGCCAACCCGCGCGTGGTCTTCGCCTGGGTGCTGAGGCTCGGGCCTTACGCCACGGCCGCGTTTTTGCTCCAGACGCGCTGTGGCGAAGTGCGTCGTCGTTGACCGTCTACTTCAAATTCGAGCAAAGCACGCCTACAGACGATCTGGTCAGCCAGTGGCGACGAGAGGTCTGGAACGAGGGGTTCGCGCCATTGCTGTGGGTGATCTCGCCACAGCGTATCGACCTGTACAATGGTTTCGGCACGCCCGTGAAAGAAGATGATGCCCGGAGGCACCTGATCCGGCGTTTCGAAAACATCGACGCTTCGCTCAAGGAACTGGATGCGCTCGCCGGCAGACTGGCGATAGAGACAGGCCAATTCTGGGCCCAAGTGCCAGCTGTCGATCGCAAGACCAGTGTCGATCAAAAACTCCTGTCCGACCTTGGACGTCTCGAACGCGATTTAGTCGCTGCCAACCTCGCACGTGGTATGGCACAGGCTTTGATCGGGCGGGTGATCTTCACCCAGTATCTGATCGACCGCGAGATCGTCAGTGCGGCGCGGCTGAAGAAGATATGCGGCTACACCGCGTTGCCGGCGATCCTGTGCGACCGATCAGCGACGAGCAAGCTGTTCGAGTGGCTGGCCCAGACCTTCAATGGCGATATGTTTCCGCCCTCGTCGGTCAAGACGACACCCGCCGCTCATCACTTGACGCGGGTTGCCGAATTCCTCGAGGCCGTTGATCCGGAAAACGGACAGCTCAGCTTCTTTCCGTACCAGTTCGATGTCATTCCGGTCGAGCTCATCAGTTCGATCTACGAGCAGTTCGTGCACGCCGAGCCGCGCCCAGATGGAAAGCGCACGGAAGCGCTGCGCAACGGCGTACATTACACACGGCTGTCCGCGGTCTCGCTGATCCTAGATGAGGTCATGGACGGCCTGTCTGGGCGGGAGTCGGTGCTGGATTTGACGTGCGGCTCCGGTGTCTTCTTGGTCGAGGCGTTACGGCGCTTGGTCCATCGGCGCATGCAAGGTCAGGCACCCACTCGGGAGGTGATCCGCTCGACGCTCTATGAGCAGATCTACGGGGTGGACATCAGTGAAGCCGCCATTCGCGTCGCTGCATTCAGCCTGTACTTGGCGGCGCTTGAACTCGACCCCGATCCGCACCCGCACCCCCCACATTCGCTGAAGTTTCAGCCGTTGATAGGTCGGACCTTGTTCGTTAGCGATGCTCGGACCGTCGAGCTTTATGGAGAAGGGAAGGCGGCACTGACGACCCCGACGGGACTGAAGCAGTTCGATCTGATTGTCGGCAACCCGCCCTGGAGCTTCAAGGGACAGGCCGGAACCGAAGCACGGCGCAAGACCAGAACCGCGGGTGTGCCTGCACAGCCGCGGGGAGAGGGGCTGGACTTCGTGCTGCGGGCAGCTGAGTTTGCGCATGAGAGGACGCGCTTTGGCATCATTCTCAGCGCGACGCCGTTCTTCAGTCGCAGCGGAACAGGCATGGCAGCTGCCCTGCATGTCATGCGCGCCTTGGCCCCGATCACCTTGGTCAATCTGTCCAACTTATGCAGTTGGCTTTTCGAGACAGCAACCATGCCGGCAGTGATCCTCTTTGCTCGCCATCGGCCGACGCAGCGAGCAGATCAGGTCACGGTCGTTCAAATTCCGTGGACGCCAAACGGCGCGAGAACCCATTCGTTCGAGGTAGCGCCCAGTGATGTCATCAAGTTGAGTCTTGGCGAGATCGAAAAGCAGCCGTTGAAGTTGAAGGCCGCTGCGGTAGGTCGTCGCCGTGATCTCCTGTTGTTGGACGAGCTGACATCGGAGCATCAAAGCCTGGGCGAACGACTGGCATCACTCGATACGAAGTTCCGCGATGGGTTGACTCAAGGCAGCCCAGCGAACCAGACCCGCGATGCCCGTGAAATAAATGGCTTAGAGCTACTGCAGGCCAACGGCATGCAGCACTTCCGCATTCCTGACGACCTTCCGGCATACAGTTGTTCGAAGGCTCAGTGGCCCCGCTCGCGCGATACCTATCGAGCGCCTTTGCTGATCGTCAAAGAAATGGTGGTGGGTCATCCGCGAGCTACGGTTGCAGTAGCCGAGCGCGATCTTGTCTTTACCGATTCCTTCTTCGCTGTATCGCTGCCGGTAGCCCATAAGCAAACGGCGCATTTGCTCGCCGCAATCCTTAGTTCCGCACTAGCCTCGTGGTTCTTTGGTTTGACGGCCGCTGAGTTTGGCATCTACAAGCGAAAACTATTGATGCGCGACGTTGGCTTTCTGCCGGTTCCCGATTTCATAGCTGCTGCCAAGTCGCAAGCGGGGCAACGCTTACTGGAACTAGAGAATGCACTGCGTAAACGCGAAATCGACACGCAGCATTGGGATGCCCTGGATGAAGCTGTCTTCGACTTATACGGACTTAGTGACACCGATCGAGTCGTCATTCGAGACGGACTTCTGCGTGCCGGATGGCAATGGGAAAACGGCCGCGAGTTCTCTGCTGCAATTTCGGACAGTCATACCGAGGTTGCGGCGTATGCCAAGACCTTCCTCTCCGTCATGGCGGGCTGGCTCTCCGTTCGCAACAAGCGGCACATGCGCGCCGAAGTGCTCGACTTGCCAAGAAGTTCGGCCTTGCGTGTAGTGCGCTTTGTCCTGGAAGACGGACCGGGAGACTCCAGTGTAAGCGTTGTTGCGCCACAAGGTGACTTGAGCGATGTGCTGGCTCGGATTGGCAGACGCCTGAAAGTCAGGATTGCGACTGCGCTCACTGCAGAGCGTGAATTGCGAGTGCATGGCCGCAACGAAGTCGTGATCATCAAGCCGGCAGCGCGTCGCCATTGGATGGGCAGCGCAGCGTTGGAAGATGCCGATGCAGTGGTAGCGGAGAGCTTATCAGGGGGGAATGCTTGAGAATTCCGTATGAGCCCCCTCCAGCTTTGGGCAGAGAGTTCATCGAGCTGGGGCCTGAGATTGTCGCAGTCATCCTGATGACAGTAGCTAGCGGTTGGCGGTACGCATGTGCTGCCGCAGATATAAATGCCAATGCTGGCGAGGTTCTAATAACGGAGCGCTTGCGCGACGGAATGCGCCGTGTGCAGAAAGAAGCTCCAAAGGACTCGCCATATAAGCAGATTTGGGTACTGCCGGGTACTGAGTCACGATCCAAGAGCAGCGTGGTGCTGCCGGACGGGCGTACCGACATCCCGCTGGCGTTTGTCGAAATCTTTTTGCGCTTCGGCGAGCATGACCCGCATGCGATCATCGAATGCAAACGAATCGCCGGGTTGGATACCCACTTATGCCGCGAATATGTAGTCGAGGGCATGGATCGATTCATCCAGGAGAAGTACGGGGAGAACCATGCAGTTGGCTTCATGGTGGGTTACGTGCTCTCCGGTTCGCCGCCAGAATGTGCCGATGGCGTAAATACTCACTTGAAACGGGTTTCGCGTCCAGCAGATCGCCTCGACCCAAGCGGCGTTAGTGACGGACCGTTTTGGCAGAGCTTGCACGCACGTCCTGAGCAGTCAATGCCAATACGTTTGCATCATGCGTTCCTTGAGTTTTCGGCTTCAGCTGCGTAGCCAATGTTGTGCTCTTCGCCAGAAATCTGTGGTTTTGAGGGGTATAAGGGACCTTTCGTACGGCCTTAATGGACGACTGGGGCGCTTGCACGGTGACTGGGGGCAATATGCCTGAAGTGCTGCGGTCCAGCCATGCAAAACCCTGGGCCGACTGCGACGCAGATGCGGAACGGCTCGACGTGTTCAATGGCTTTCTGCTGATCGCCAATTTCGACGCGCTCTTCGACCGGGGCCTCATCAGCTTCGATGATTCGGGGGTACCGCTGATCTCGCCACGACTGGCCCCGGAAGCCCCCGCGAAACTTGGCCTCACGGCGGATATCCGGCTGCGCTGGCAGGCGCCGGAGCACGCGATCCACCTTGCCTGGTACCATGAGAAGGTATTACAGGCGGGGTAAGCAGGCCGCTGCAATGGGAAAACGCATGTCCAATACCGCCGGTCTTCTCTCCGATTTGTATCAGCTCGTTCATGACGAGCAGCAGACCGCCAATCATCAGCTCTTTACCACCTGGGAGCGTCCCTTGTCGGACAAGCTCCAGAAGGGCATTACACAGGGCTTCGTCCGCATTGAACGCGGTCCTGAGCCGACGACGCTGTGGGCCTATCCCGACGATACCGAATCGCGCTTTCGGGAAGGCGATCTGCTCTGCCTGCATCAGGGCAATCCACTGGAACCGCTTTGCCGGGGACTCTCGTTCGAGCTGGAGGAAGACAATCGCTGGCTGCTGCGAGGAATACGCGCCGTTGCGGCCTTTAACGACTACATGGGCGGGACCTGCTACGTCGACCCCGACGCGATGGACCTCACCGGCTACTACAGGCAGACCCTGGAAGAGATCGCTACTTCCGCCGCCGGCAGGGAAACCCTGATGCCGCTGCTGTCCGGCCAGTTGGACATCGGGTTCGACGAGGGTGCGATGGCGGAAGCGATTCGCATCGCTCAGGCCGAAGGCTGCAACGACAAGCAGGCGGAAGCGGTCGGCTGGGCGCATGGCGCGCAGCATATAGCATGCATCCAGGGGCCGCCCGGAACCGGCAAGACCCGCGTGCTCTCGCTGATCGCCCGGCTGGCCGTGGAACGCGGCGAGCGGATTCTGATGACCTCGCACACCCACATGGCTATCAACAACGCCCTGAACAAGATTCACGTCCAGGGTGTGCCGGTGGTGAAGGTTGGCCGCGCCACGCAACGCAAGGGGCTCGATGACGCGATCCCGAACTTCGAAGGGCTCGACGGCTGGGAGGATCGCCCCACCAACGGCTATGTGGTCGGAGCTACGCCGTTCGCCACCTGCACGTCCCGCCTCGAAAACTACGGCTTCGACACCATTCTTTTCGACGAGGCCAGCCAGATCACTGTGCCGCTGGCGCTGATGGCCATGCGCAAGGGCAAACGCTTCATCTTCATTGGCGACCAACGGCAGTTGCCGCCCGTGCTCCTGTCTCGCTCCGTGCTCGACAAGGAGTCGCATTCGGTTTTTTCCCACCTGACCTCGCGCGAGGCCGAGCACCTGGTCATGCTGGAGGAGACCTACCGCATGAACCGCTGGCTGACCGACTGGCCGAGCCGGACCTTCTATGGCGGTGCCTTGCAGGCGGCCGGGAAGAACCGGGAACGGCGACTTCGGCTTTCCGGCATGCCGGCGCGGTTCTCCGCCGTGCTTGATGCTGACAGCCCGGCGGTTTTCATCCCGACGCCGGACACCTCGGCGCGGACGAAGAACTGGAAAGAGGCCGAACTGGTGGCGGACCTGGTTGAGGCCATCGCCGCCGGCGGCCTGCCGATGAGTGAGATCGGCATCGTTTCGCCCTATCGTGCCCAGGGGCGGACCATACGCACGCTCTTGGCAGAACGTTTCGGCCGCGAGGCGGCCCGGCAGGTGGTGGCCGACACGGTGGAGCGGATGCAGGGGCAGGAGCGCGAACTTATCATTCTGTCGCTGGCCACGGGCGACGAGGCGTTCCTCTCGGCGATCGCCGAATTCTTCTTCCAGCCCGAGCGGCTCAACGTGTCCGTCACGCGGGCGATGACCAAGCTGATCGTCATCGGCCCGGAAATCGGGGACATTCCGGACAACAACGGTAACGAGACGATCCGGCAGTGGGTGGCCTGGCATCGGGACATGATCAGCCAATGCCGGAAGGTGGCGTTGTAGGCATGGCGACGTTCATTCCGGAACGGGTCGGCGCGGTAAGCGCCCGCGGCATCCATATCAAGCGCACGCTCAGCACGCTCGATGACGATCATGTGGTGCGCACGCCGATCCGGCGCAGCGAGTGGCTGCCCGATTTCTTCGTCCAACATCCGAAGAACGGCTGGCTGGCCATCGCGGTCGCCGACACGCCGTTTTCCGCCCTGGCCGGCGACCAGTTGTTCGAGAACGAGGCGCGCGCCGCCTTCGAGAAACTGCTTGCCGACTTTCAGGCTTTTCCCGCCCTCCCTGGCACAAGCCGGGCACCTCTCGGAAAGCTGATCCTGATGTGGAAATGCAGCCAGGACGAGGTGCGAATGATCGCCGGACAGCATCTTGCGCGGTTCGGTATCCGTCTGCTCTCCAAGGCCCAGTTCCTGGAGCTTGGCGCCAAGCTGGTGCCGCGTCTACTTGAGCCCATCGACGCCGAGGCGGAGCAGGCCATTCTGAGCCGCTATTTTCCGGAAGCGGAAATTCACGCCACCTGCACGACCCGCCGCCATTTTTGTCGCGACAACTCGGCGAGGCTTCAGCGGTTCTTCCTGGATCACCAGCAGGAATGGGCGGCGAAACTCGACTTGGAGCCGCCCCCGGAACAGGCCGAAGCGGCAAAGGATCTTTCCATTCGCTTGGTGAACGGGGTGGCGGGCAGCGGCAAGACCCTGATTGCCCTCTCGCGCGCCCAGCTCCTGTCCGAGTTGTATCCGGATCAGCGAGTACTGGTGCTGATCCACAACACGCCGGTGGTTGCCGACATCAAAGCGAAACTGACTCGCACCAAGGGCGCGCTGCCTGGGAATCTGGAGATCGAAACCTTCTTCGGTTGGGCGCACCGCCAGTGGCGGAATCTCTATAAGAAACCGCTGAAACTGACCACTACGCCATGCGAGATAGAAGAACTGATCGCGCACTATCGGACCCGCTGGCCGGAACTGGGACAGCCGGAATCACTCCTGCGCGAGGAGCTCGATTTCATCAACGAGTCGCTGATTACCGATGCGGAGCGTTACTTCAACGCCAATCGTGCCGGCCGTGGCTTCGCTTTGAAACCAAAGGAACGGGCTGCGGTCTGGGAGTTGTTCCAGGCTGTGACGTCCACGCTCAACCGGAGTGGCCAGCGGCTGTGGAGTGCGGTTCCGCTCGAAATCTGCCAGGCAACGGATCAGACGGCCATGGAGAAATACGATCATGTCCTGATCGACGAAGCACAGTTCTTCGCGCCCTCCTGGTTTCAGGCGGTCCGGCTGGCCATGTGCGAGCGGAGCAGCCTTTTTCTTTGCGCCGATCCCAATCAGGGTTTCATGAAGAACCGGCTCAGCTGGAAGAGTGTCGGACTCGATGTGTCTGGCCGCACCAAGAAGCTGCGCCGCTCGTATCGTACGACGCAGGCGATTCTCGCCTCGGCGAACCGCATTCTCGCGCAGTATGCCCAAGGCGATCCGGATGATTTCCTGGTGCCCGATCTTTCTGGCATGGAACCCGGTGTCAAACCGATGCTGGTCTATACCGACTCGCCGCAGGACTCGGTGGACCGGCTCGTGAACGAACTCTCCGCCAATATTGAGGAGCGGACCATGGCATTGGGCGACCTGTTGGTCATCTACGGCGAGAATGTGCAGAAGGCCTTGCTGTATGACAGGCTGTGCAGGCGATTCGGCGCGGACAGCGTCTGGTGGCTCAACAAGAAGGAACACCGCAAGGCGCCGCCGAAGGGATGCGAGCGGGACTATCTGCGCCTGGCGAATCTCGAAACTGCCACCGGCCTGGAGGCTGGCGTGGTGTTTCTGATCGGCATGGAGAATCTTCTCTCAGGTAGTGACACTCCAAGCCTCGGCAAGGAGGTACAGGCGGCCGAGGTGGAAGAAAATGCCAGGAAGCTCTATATGGCGATGACGCGTGCAGGGCAGTACCTGATTCTTCTGTCTTCACAAAGAGTTCCGGCATTCATTGAAGACAGCTTTACACAGTTGGCCGATGCGCCAGAGCCAGCATGAATGCAGTGAGCGCGAGGAGGGAGCCCGGCAAAGGTCCCAAACGGTTATTGAGGATTTCCGATCTAAGCCATGTCCGTTTAACCTAGTGCGTCGTATCGTAGTTTAATTACGCCACGGCGATGCAAAATAAAAGAATTCCTCCAATTGGATCTGGCAACGACAGGCAAGAGCAAGAATTTTTTCGGCAGGGTATACAGCAGGGTATTGCGAAACTCGATGTGGAAAAACAATAGACAAATCAAGGCGCTTACTGCGCCATTTATGATAGAATGGAAGTGAGCCTCATCTCCAGAGGCTCACCGTAGCGCCGGCGCCGAGTTTTCCGGCTC
>CAZONS010000125.1:0-9465 GCA_964581195.1 uncultured Thiobacillus sp.
CGCCATTTTTCGATGCGGCGCAGGGTGTTGTCGATGTCGCCGGGGCGCTTCATCGCCTTGAGGATGCGCGGGCTGGCGTGCTGGAACGGCACGTCGAGGTAGGGCAGGACTTTTCCTTCGGCCATCAAGGGGATGACCTGGTCGACGCTGGGATAGGGGTAGACGTAATGCAGCCGCACCCAGATGCCGAGTTTGGCCAGTTCCTGGACCAGTTCCAGCATCCGCGTCTTCACCGGGCGGCCGTGGTGGAAGCCGGGGCGGTATTTGACGTCGACGCCGTAGGCGCTGGTGTCCTGGGAAATCACCAGCAGTTCCTTCACGCCGGCCTTGGCCAGCGCCTCGGCTTCGGCGAGCACGTCGCCGATCGGGCGTGACACCAGGTCGCCGCGCAGCGACGGGATGATGCAGAAGGTGCAGCGGTGATTGCATCCTTCGGAAATCTTCAGATAAGCGTAATGCCGTGGCGTCAGCTTCATGCCGCCGGGCGGGATGAGGTCGGTGTAGGGGTCGTGCGGCTTCGCCAGGTGGGTGTGGACATGGCCCATCACCGCTTCCGCCGCGTGCGGCCCGGTGATCGCCAGCACCTGCGGATGCGCGTCCATCACCACCTGTTCGCGCGCGCCCAGGCAGCCGGTGACGATCACCTTGCCGTTCTCGCGCAGCGCCTCGCCGATCGCGTCCAGGCTTTCCTCCACCGCCGCGTCGATGAAGCCGCAGGTGTTGACCACCACCAGATCGGCATCCTGGTAGGAGGGCACGATGAGGTAACCCTCGGCGCGCAGTTGCGTGAGGATGCGTTCGGAGTCGAAGGTGTTCTTCGGGCAGCCGAGGGAGACGAAGCCTATTTTCGGGATGGGGGTCATTGGGCGTATCCATGAAGCCGGCCCGTGGCCGGCGTTACGACGGCAGCTTGTAGTTGTCCTGGGTGAACAGGTCGATGCCGCAGTTGAGGTTTTCGATCCAGTCGAGGAAGGCGCCGATGACTTCCTTGCCCTTGAACCAGCGGCCGTGTTGCGGCACCAGCATGTCGACGTCCATCTCGCGCACCATGCGCGCCCAGAAACGGCAGGCCTTGTTGGACACCATGTAGCGGCGGTGGAAACCGTCCATGCGCGCCAGGTGAGCCTTGAACTGGGCGATCGTGGTGATCGGCTCGGTGATTTCCTCGTGGTGCACCAGGGAAGCGCCCATGTCGCCGGAGAAAAGGATCTTCGCCTTGCTGTCGTAGAACTGGAAGTTGCCCTCGGCGTGCAGGAAGTGGGCGGGCACCGCGTAAATGGTGGTGTCGCGCATGGGGATGGTCATGCCCGGATCGGGGATGCCGATGATGCGGCCCTCGGTGCGGTTGGCGGTGCAAAAGTGCGGCAGGAAGCGCGCCCACAGGGCGGAAACATAGAGCGTGCACTCGGTGGCGGTCAGCCACTTGTTGAGCGAGGCGACGATGTCCGGGTCCTGATGCGAGGCGAAGATGTATTTCAGTTGCTTGAACGGGAAGAACCGGTGCATCGCCATGATCAGGGCGTTGTAGGTCATGTTGCCGGCCGGGTCGATCAGGGCGCCTTCGCCATCCGAGACGATCAGGAACTGGTTGGCCTGCACCGCCTCGCTGTTGGTGTCGTCCACCAGGTCGTTGAACATGAGGCAGACGTGTTTGCCGTCGTTGAAAAGCTCGATGGCCATGGAAAGACTCCCGTATCCAGTTGATTGGCTGTGTGGTTGGCTAGGCGTGCATCCACTCGTGCGCGAGGGTGCCGGCCGCCCATACCGTGAAGATGCCGAGCCCGATGAGCAGCGCCTGTTGGCCGGTGTGGGCCAGTTCGGCGCGCTTGTGCAGGCCGGGGATGAGGTCGGCCACCGCGACGTAGATCATGCCGGACGCGGCGACGGCCAGCATGTAGGGCAGGAGCCATTGCAGCGGCGCGAGCAGGTAATAACCGAGGACCGCGCCCACCAGCATGGCCAGGCTGGACAGCAGATTGAGCAGCAGCGCCTGAGTCTTGCTGTAGCCGGAGTGCAGCAGGATCAGGAAATCGCCCAGTTCCTGCGGTACCTCGTGGGCGGCGATGGCCAGGGCGGTGACCACGCCGAGCTTGACGTCGACCAGGAAGGCGGCGGCGATCATGACGCCGTCGACGAAGTTGTGCACGGTGTCACCCACCGTGATCATCAGGCCGGAGCGGCCGTGGTCATGCTCCGGGGCGTGCGTGTGGGCGCGCGCGTGCTCGTCGGTGCCGTGTACCTCGCAATGCTCGGTATGGCAGTGGCGCCAGAGCACCAGTTTTTCCAGGATGAAGAAGCCGAGGATGCCGCCCAGCACGGTGCCGCTCAGGGCTTCCAGACTGCCGGCATGTTCCAGCGCGTGCGGCAGGATTTCCAGAAAGGCGGCGCCGAGCAGGGCGCCGATGGCATAGCTGACCATCACCGGCACCCATTCCGCCTTCAGCCGGAACGCCACGGTCGCCAGCAGCACGGACAGCACGCCGCCGGCGGCGCTGGCGAGAAGGATGGCGGTGAGCAGGTGCATGGCTGGGGCGGGGTCGAAAGAGCGGCATTCTAGCAGCCTGCCGCCCTCGATTTACTCCCGCCGCCAGGTGGTTCCTTGTGGCCCGTCTTCGAGCGCGATGCCGGCGGCCTTGAGTTCATCGCGGATGGCGTCGGAGCGCTTGAAGTCCTTCGCCTTGCGGGCGGCGAGGCGCTCGTCGATCAGGGCCTGGATGCGCGCGGGGGTGTAACCGTCGTCGCCGGCGGGGCCTGCCTGCAAATAGCTTTCCGGGTCGCGCCGCAGCAGGCCGAGGACGCCGCCGAGGGCCTTCAGCAGGCCGGCCTGGGCGGGGTCGCGGGACTTGTTGAGCTCGGCCGCGAGATCGAACAGGACGGCGAGCGCTTCCGGCGTGTTGAAGTCGTCATCCATCGCGGCCTTGAAGCGCGCCGGCGCCGGCGTGCTCCAGTCGATATCGATCGCGCTCGCCTCGACACCGCGCAGCGCGGTATAGAGCCGGTTCAGGGCCGCCTTCGCATCGTCCAGGTGCTGGTCGGAGTAGTTCAGCGGACTGCGGTAGTGGGCGCGCAGGATGAAGAAGCGCACCACCTCGGCGTCGTATTTTTTCAGCACCTCGCGGATGGTGAAGAAGTTGCCCAGGCTCTTCGACATCTTCTCGTCGTCGACGCGGACGAAGCCGTTGTGCAGCCAGTAGTTGACGAACTTGCAGCCGTGCGCGCCCTCGGACTGGGCGATCTCGTTCTCGTGGTGCGGGAACTGCAGGTCCTGGCCCCCGCCGTGGATGTCGAAATGGGCGCCGAGCAGGTCGCTGCCCATGGCGGAGCATTCGATGTGCCAGCCGGGCCGGCCTTCGCCCCAGGGCGAGGGCCAGGACGGCTCGCCCGGCTTGGCCGCCTTCCACAGCACGAAGTCCATCGGGTCACGCTTGTACGGGTCGATCTCCACCCGCTCGCCGGCGCGCAGGTCGTCCAGGGTCTTGCCGGAGAGCTGGCCGTAGGTCGGGAAACTGCCGACGGCGTAGTAGACGTCGCCATTCCCGGCCGCGTAGGCATGGTCGCGGTCGATCAGGGTCTGGATCATGGTCAGCATCTTGCCGACGTATTCGGTGGCGCGCGGCTCATGGTCGGGCGGCAGCACGCCAAGGGCGGCGCCGTCCTCATGCATGGCGTCGATGAAGCGCTGGGTCAGCGCGGTGAACGCCTCGCCGTTTTCATGCGCGCGCTTGATGATCTTGTCGTCGATGTCGGTGACGTTGCGCACGTATTCGACGTCGTAACCCGAGGCGCGCAGCCAGCGGCTGATCATGTCGAACACCACCAGCACCCGGGCATGGCCGAGGTGGCAGAAGTCGTACACGGTCATGCCGCAGACATACATGCGCACCTGGCCGGGGGTGATGGGGACGAAGGGTTCCTTCTTGCGGGTGAGGGTGTTGTGGAGGGTCAGCATGGCAGCTAGTTGGGTGGCGATGGAGTTGGACGATTCTACCGGCCTGGTACGCCTCCTGACCTTGTGTCGTGTGGCGATGAATGGCCCTCAATAGCGAGTTCCGTATTGCCACTCTTTTGATGCCTTCTTTAGACTGGTCAGCAAACTAGTCATCTGGAGAGCAATATGCGCGCATGGCCGGTACAAGATGCCAAAGCCCGGTTCAGCGAATTCCTGGACACCTGCCTGGCAGAGGGGCCGCAGATCGTCACCCGACGCGGCAGCGAGATGGCGGTTCTGGTTCCCATCGACGAATGGCGGCGCATGTCCGAAGCCGCGCCCCCGTCCATCAAAGACTTGCTGTTGAGCGATCCTGGTCGCGGCGAATTGGCGATTCCCTCGCGTGGACGTGCCCGGCGCCGTAGCCCACCGAGACTGTAGGCCATGTATCTGCTCGATACCTGCATTGTTTCCGAACTGCGTAAATCCAGGCCACATGGCGCCGTGCTGGCTTGGGTCGAGGGCACTCCGGAAAGCGAATTGTTCCTGTCGGCGGTGACACTCGGTGAAATCCAGGCCGGTATCGAAATCACCCGCGAACAGGATGCAGCCAAGGCGACTGAAATCGAACACTGGGCCGACCAACTCGGCCGCGCTTACAACGTCCTGCCGATGGATGCCACGATCTTCCGACAATGGGCGAAACTGATGCACAGGCAATCCGACACCGTCCACGAAGACGCCATGATCGCGGCGACCGCGTTGCGCCACCATCTCACCGTTGTTACCCGCAACGTGCGTGACTTCCAACGATTCCCCGTGACGCTGCTCAACCCGTTCGCGGATTAACTTGACGGCTTCCCACGCTCCAGCGTGGGAACCCCAACCTGGACGCACCCGCGTCCACCACCACACCACAACAAGACGACATGGGACGCAGCCGTTACCAAATCCGCGAGCAACCAGTTCCGCGCTTCCTGACTTGCTCGGTGATAGTGGCTGCCCCTGCTCTTGCCGCCGGAAAACGCCCGCATCGTCCTGGATTGCCTGCGCCACCCTCAGGGTGTGGGTCGCCTGACGCTCTACGGCTTTATGCCGCTGGAGGGCGCGATGGCATGGCAGGCTGCTGCCGGCCATCTCCGGCCGTTTGCACTGCACTCAAACCGGCCGGATGAACGTCTGTGGCACCCTAGACAGCGGCCGTACACCCTCCTTGATTGCTTCCGAATCTCGGCCAGAGCGGATGATCGTAAACAAAAGCAAGAGATACACTTCCTTGTAGGATACGTCTCCGACGTATAGTATGCCGTCATGTTCACCATCATCGAGACCCCGACTTTCCAACGCATATGGCCCTCTTACTGGACTGAAGAGGAGCGCGGCGAATTCGCGGCCTTTATTGCCGAAAATCCCGATGCCGGTGATGTGGTACGAAACTCGGGAGGTGTTCGCAAAGTGCGTTGGACGCGGACAGGTTCAGGGAAGTCAGGGGGCGTTCGGGTGATTTACTTCATCCGACGCGAACACGAACCGATGAATGGACAAGTCTGGCTGTTGTTCATGTATGCCAAGAGCAACCTGGATTCAATCGCTGGAACCAAACTGAAGGAGCTGAAGGATGCCGTCGAAAAAACCTTTATCCGATAACGAACTGGAAGCGTGGGAAAGCTCCCGTGACATCGCCGCAGAACTGGAAATATCGGTGCGTGAAATGCTGGCGGGGCAGGGCACTGAGGTACCCATCTCCCCTGTGGTGTCGGCGCGCATGAAGTCCGGCTTATCCCAGGCGCACTTCGCCGCACTTTTGGGGGTTTCGGTACGCACACTACAGGAATGGGAGCAGGGCCGTCGCCACCCATCGGGCGCAGCCAAGACGCTCATTGCCATTGCCCAGAAGCGCCCAGAAGTGCTCAACGAACTGGCTAATCAGGATTCGGTGGTCTGACCCCGGATTCTTCTTGTCACCCTAGCCCTCGCAACCATCGGGAGAGTGTGCCGATCCCCTGTGGCCTTCTCTTTGCTGCGCCTAAATGTAGAACTTGAACGGCAGCTTCGGCTCCGAGTTCTGCGGGGCAGCAACCAGGATGTCTCCAATTGCGTCAGCAAACCTGATCGTGACAGGCGATCGATCATTGAACAGGCACGTGTTGAAGTTGATCTTGGTGAGCGACAACACGTCGGACAGGACTGTTTCGATATCAGCATCACCTCGCCTGATTGAGACCTGTAGCGGGTTGGGTGTCTCTGGTCCCATGTAGGTATTCAACCTCGGCACGTAACCAGACGTCCAAAGGAAGGCTGATCGCGGCGATACGACGAGGGCTGTACCTCGGATCACAGGATAGTCACCAGGCCGGAATAGCTTGATCTGATCTTTTCCATCGGAAATTTGCACACCCACAATGCGGGTGCGTTTTCCAATTGATGCCTCCATGAACCCGGTCCACTCCTCATCACTGAATGATGCTCTGGCGTGGATGAATAGCTCTGCTGGTTCGGATTGGTGCGTTAGCTTGTACTCACCGATTACTGTTTCGATGAGGCGACGAGCCGACGCCTTATCCAGGTGAAATTCCTTTCGGTCTGGATGAAACCATGGGCCAAGTGCTCCCCGGAACACCACGCCTTCACCATCGGAAAGGAACATCTGTGCCGCGCAACAAGCGTAGCAAGGATCCGCGTGATCAGGCTGTTTCTTGTAGACCAGGCCCACGTAACAGACGCCTGGTCGCATGTCCCCAAGTTGCCACGGCCGTCCCCCACTCTTGTAGTAAGAGCCGGTCATGAGCTTCCAGGCGAGGGTGGCTGTATCCTCGACGTTTCGCTTGAAATCCCGGTTATTTGATTTCAGGAACTCGCCCGGCGTCAGTGTCGTTTCCCGGACGATCTGGGTAACGATCTGATGTTCCAGTAGACGTGCCTTAAGCTGACGCCGGAAGTTCTTCGAGTATTTGTAGACCTCAGCTTCCTTTTCGGCATCGCCAAAGAGAGAAGGCTGAATTTTCAGTGCAGCGGCTTTCTTTTCGGTGATGGTTACCGTACCCGGGACGCGTTCACTTACCGACACGTTGGATTGAGGCCTCCCAAGCTCGTAAATGAACTCGGGGATGACTACGTACCAGAAAGAGGGCGGGTCTTCGGCTCGTTTCTGCTCGGCGACTAATCGTTCTACATACATGTCCACGGCCGCTTTGACGGCCTCATGCCGGTTGGCGATATGGATACGCCGATGCAATTCCTTCTCGTCGATATCGGTGATGGCGCGGGCTGGTTCGTTCGACCACTGAGCGTGGAAGGCCTCGCTGACGCCCGGGAAGGGGACGTGCTGTGGCGAGATTGCCTTGGCAAGCCTGCTAGGCGGAGGCACCTCGATATACCGGGAAATCTTGTTTGCCCATACTTTGAAGCGGCGCAGGGACTCAGGCGTGCCGATGACGCCATACCGTATTGGCCGTGGGGTGCTGCTGGCATCGACCGGACCGAAGAGATACAAGCCGTCTCTGGGGTATTCTGTCTTTTGGCCGAAACGAAACTCAAGCCGTGGCTCGGGGACGTGGATCAGGCGCGGTTCGCTCATGCCGACACCTCATCCATGGCTTCCGGATCGTCGTCGAATTCGGACTCGTCAATGTCCGGATCATCTTCATCCTCGGCTTTATCGCACTCGTGTGGCACGGAAACAGGCGACTTGAAGACCGATGGCGGAAGCTTCAGGTGCAGGAACTTCTGGTCGGAGACAGGGATGTGTAGCTCGTATTTCCCCTCGGCTACCCACGAAAGAAAGGCGAGCATCATGTCCCGCCAGCGGGCGTTTCTCCACGTCTTGGCGAAGGATCGACGTAGCCGGTGGGCCTTTGCAACGTCGGTCATGGCGTCCATGCCATTGTTCGAGAAGATCAGGCTCGCCGAGAGGCGGAGGTGGTGGACAGGCGCGGATCGAACTCTGCCGCTGATGGCGTAGTGCCAGAAAATACCTCGCTTTTCCGACTGACCCATGATCTGGCGACGTCCTTTGAAGACCTCACCCCCGGATGTCTCCCAATCGTATGGGATCATTCCTTGCGGGGACGCTTTGACGCCACCAAACCACAATCTCCGGCCAAACCCATTGTCATGGAAGGAAAGTCCCTTTTTGTTCAGGAAGGACTCGAAGGCAGCGTTTCCAAGATCAGCAAAGCGTTTCCATGCCTCATGGCGTGGTATCCCCATCGCCTCCCAGCCTTGCTCCAGGAATGTTTTGGTCTCGATTTCCTTCACTATCTTGGCGGGGATGTTCTCGGCCAAGAAACCTTCCTCGTTCGGAGTGGCAAAAGTCAGGACACCGCCCAGATATGAAACAACAGGCCAATCATGCAGGTTGCGGAATGTGAATTTTTCCAACTGGAAGCCAACCGGAGGTTCGCAGTAGTAAAGCTTCCAAGGGTAGCCTGTGATGGGAAGCCAGTTCGAGAGGAGCCATTCATGCTTCTCAAATAGCCTCGCCGCGCCAGTGCGCTGGGCATCAAGCCAGACATCGGTCGATCGGTTTTGCTCTTTGCGAAGCTCGGGAAACTCGTTCAGACGCTCGGCGAGTTCGAGATACCCCTGGCTCCAACTACGCTTGAAGTCGATGTACTGCAGGTGGGCTATCCGGAAGGGCGCTTCGTAGGTTTCTAGCCGTAGGGGGATGATGAAATGCTTGTGCTTGATCTGGGCTGCAATGTTCGATGCCATCTCGATCTCATTGCGGATGCCTTGTTTCTCAAGGCCGTTCGGGGTGCAGACGACAAGTACCTTTGCCGAACGCTGCCGGAGAGCATTTTCCAGGTCTCGGGACCAATCCGATCCACCCCGCAAACGCATGACATCCGCCCAGACCTCATAGCCAAGGGCCGTGAGCTTAGCTCCCAGCCATCGAACGAAAGCGTTGTCCTCTGGTGTCGCATGAGAGATGAAAATCGCGCTGCGTTCTGAGGTGTTATCCAATGACCATCCCTCTGAGTATCGATGTGTATTTATGCCATTCTACTGCGCCTAACAGCGAAGAATCGGGGACAAGAATCGGGGACGGGTCCGGATTCTTTTGAAGCATTGGGCCGAACGGCAGCAATGGCCGAACGGGTTGTCTCACACTTGCAGTAACTCGATGGCGGCAGTACCTCCAGATTGAGACGTTGACCATGCCAATGCGCGAATGCCTACTTGGGGTCGATAGGCGACCGCCAGCTTGGTCAGCCTGGTCGTTGTTTTTCAGCCTGGGACGCACGTTCGTTCGACTCGTTCGCACGCTTCTGCCTGGGATGCGCACGGTCTCAGCGCCGGGATGAACTACGGGACGCTGGAGCGTCCAGGACTTGCTCCCACGCTGGAGCGTGGGAGCAAGAGGCTGTTTGTCCTCCTGGCTACTTGCTCCAGGAATCCTTCAGCGTGACGGTGCGGTTGAACGCCAGGCGGCCACCGGGTTGGTGGTCGAAGCGGTCGGCGCAGAAGTAGCCGAGGCGCTCGAACTGGTAGCGGGTTTCCGGTTCGGCTTGAGCTACGCAGGCTTCGGCCCAGCC
>CAZONS010000126.1:0-9371 GCA_964581195.1 uncultured Thiobacillus sp.
ACCCAGGCGGCGGTGTTCGCCGCCCGGCGCGAGGTGCTCGATCTCACCCTCGCGGATGCCCTCGCCGAATACATCGCCGCCCTGGTGGAGGCCACCCGCGCGCCGGAAAAATACAGCGACAAACTGGCGCAGTGGCTGCGCTGGGGCGCCAGCCCGCGCGCCGCCATCGCCATGGAGCGCGGCGCCCGCGCCCTGGCCTGGCTGGACGGGCGCGACTACGTCACCCCCGAGGATGTGCAGGCCATCGCCCCGGATGCCCTGCGCCACCGTCTGCTGCTCGACTACACGGCGCAGGCGCGCGGGATCAGCCCCCGGCAGTGCATCGACGAACTGCTGGGCCAGGTGCCGGCGCCGTGACGACGGCGCCGACGCGGGCGAGCGCGCTGCCCGATCTCGCCGAACTGGTGGCGCTGCGGGGGGCCGCGCATGGCCTGAGCCTGCGCGCTCGCCGGCCGGTGCTCGCCCACCTGCAAGGGGCGCATCACAGCGGCCGGCGCGGGCGGGGACTGGAATTCGAGGAGGTGCGGCCCTACGCGGTGGGCGATGATGTCCGCAACATCGACTGGCGCGTCACCGCCCGTCGCGGCCGTCCGCATACCCGGCTCTATCGCGAGGAGCGCGAACGGCCGGTCTGGCTGCTGGCGGACCTGCATCCAGGCCTGTTCTTCGGCAGCCGGCGCCAGTTCAAGTCGGCCCTGCTGCTGCGCGCGGCGGCCTTGCTCGGCTGGACCGCCGCTCTTGGTGGCGACCGCGTCGGCGCCCTGATCGGCGCCTCCGGGAGCGCTCCCCTGATCCTGCCGCCGCGTGGCCGCGAAGCCGGTGTCCTGCCGGTCTTGCAGGCGCTGGTTGAGGCGCAGCCGCGGGCACCGGCCAGCCCCGGACCCGGCGGGCTGGGTACCGCGCTGACCCGCCTGCTGCCACTGCTGCAGCCGGGCAGTCTGGTGCTGCTGCTGAGCGATTTCAGCGGCCTCGACGACGCGGCGGCGACCGCGCTGGCCGGCGCCAGCCCGCACAACGATTGCCGGCTGCTGTGGATCACCGATCCCCTGGAGCGTGCCGGCCTGCCCGACGGCAACTATCGCGCCGGCCTGCCCGGCAGGCTCTGGTGGCTGGATGGCGAGCGCAGCCGGAAAGCCTGGCAACAGGTCTGGGCCGCGCGCGAGGATCGACTCGGCGAACTGGCCGACCGGCTCGCGCTGCCGCTGGTGAGCCTGAGCACCGCCGATGCGGTGGAAGACAGTCTGCCGCCCATGCTGCGCGAGGCCGCATGACACCTGACTGGCTCGATCGACTGGCGCCGCCGCACGCGCCGCCACCGCCGGGGTGGTGGCCGCCGGCGCCGGGCTGGTGGGGGCTGGCCCTGCTGTTGCTGGCGGCGCTGGCCGCCCTGGCCTGGTGGTGGACGCGGCCGGCGCAACGCCGACGCCGCGCCGCCCTGCGCGAGCTTGCCGAGGTCGAGCGGGCGAGACTCGACGACACCCGCCTCGCGCGTGAACTGCAGGATCTGCTGCGCCGCCATGCCGTCGCCCGCTATGGCCGCGCGACCGTCGCGCGGCTCGCGGGGGGAGAGTGGCTCGACTTCATGGTGGCGCGCGGCGCCACCCCGTTTGCCGGCGCCGCCGGCGCCAGCCTGCTGCGCGCCGCCTACGCGGGTGAAGCCGCTGGCGCGTTCCGCGCGCAATGGCTGGCCGGCGCCCGCGCCTTCATCGGGTCGCGGCAATGATGGCGGCCCTGGCCGACACCGGCTTCCCGTCCGGGACGACAGGCTGATGCTGGACTTCGCCTGGCCCTGGATGCTGCTGTGCCTGCCGCTGCCCTGGCTGCTGGCGCGTGTCTTGCCGCCGGTACGGCCGGCCGGCGCGGCGCTGTTCCTGCCCTTCGCGGCGAATCTGGGGGGCGTTTCGGCGTCCCCGGTTCGCGCCCTGCCGCGCGCGCGCAAGGTGTTGTTCGCCCTGATCTGGCTGCTGCTCCTGGTCGCCGCCGCGCGGCCGCAGTGGTTGGGCGAGCCGGAAGCGGCGCCGAGCAGCGGCCGGCGCCTGCTGCTGGCGGTGGATGTCTCCGGTTCCATGGCCAGCGAGGACATGGCCGGCGGCTACAACCGCCTGCAAGTGGTGCAGCAGGTGGCGGGCGAGTTCATCCGGCGTCGCCAGGGCGACCGCATCGGCCTGATCCTGTTCGGTACCCAGCCCTATCTGCAGGCGCCGCTCAGCGCCGATCTCGCCACGGTCGGGGAATTCCTGCGCCAGGCGGTGGTGGGCATCGCCGGCGGCGAGACCGCGATCGGCGACGCCATCGGCCTGGCGATCAAGCGCTTGCGCGAGGCGGACACCGCTGGCGAGAGGGTGCTGATCCTGCTGACCGACGGCAGCAACACCACCGGCGCGATGCCACCGGTCGAAGCCGCCAGACTCGCCGCCGAGGCCGGCCTGCGCATCCACACCATCGGCGTCGGCGGTCGCGGCGGCTTCTTCGGGCTCGGCGGCGGCGACCTCGACGAGGTCACCCTGAATGAGATCGCCCAGACCACCGGGGGCCAGTACTTCCGCGCCACGGACGCCGACACCCTGGAACAGGTGTACGCGCGCATCGACCGCATGGAACCCAGTGCCGGGTCCGAGCAGTGGTATCGCCCCAGCGACGAGTGGTTCCACTGGCCGCTGGGACTGGCCCTGTTGCTCAGCATGCCGGCCGTGGTCTGGAGGAGGGCGGAATGGAGCTGATCGCGCCTTTCCATTTCCTGCGCCCCTACTGGCTGCTGGCGCTGCCCGCGCTCTGGGCGCTGGCCTGGTGGCTGGCGCGGCGGCGGCGGACGGCGGGTGACTGGGGGCGCCTGATCGACCCGGAACTGCTGCCGGAGTTGCGACTCGATGCCGCCGACCGGCGCGCCTGGAGGCCCTGGCCCTGGCTGGCGCTGGCCTGGAGCCTGGCGGTCCTGGCCCTGGCCGGGCCGACCTGGGAACGCGACGCCGCGACGGCGTGGCGGGCGCCCGCATCCTGGGTGGTGGTGCTCGACCTGTCGCCATCGATGGCGGCGGCGGATCTGACCCCGAACCGGGTCACGCGCGCCCGCTATGCCATCGACGACCTGCTCGCCGCCGCCCGCGATACCCGCGTCGGCCTGGTGGTGTTCGCCGACGAAGCCTTTGTCGTCACCCCGCTGACCGATGATGTCGCCACCGTGCGCGCCCTGCTGCCGCCCCTGTCCCCCGTGATCATGCCCAGCCCGGGTGATCAGCTCGCTCCCGCCCTGGAACGGGCCGCGACGCTGCTGAAACAGGCGGGGAGCAAGCATGGCCGGGTGATCCTGCTCAGCGACGGCTTCGCCGACCCCGCAGCCGCTTTCGATGCCGCACAGCGCCTGAGCAACCAGGGCGCGATCCTGGACGTGGTCGGCATCGGCGGCGAGGTTGGCGCGCCGCTGGCCGATCCGCGTGGCGGCCTTGAGTTGGACGCGGCGCCACCGCGGCAACTGGCCGCGCGTGGCGGGGGCCGCCATGTCGATCTGGCCGGCCTGAGCGAACTGATCGCCACGCTGCGCGGCGGCAACGATCACGCGAGCGACGCCACGGCAATGGCCGGCATCGAGGTCGAACACTGGCGCGACGCCGGGGTGTGGCTGTTGCCGGTGCTGCTGTTGCTGGCGGCCGTACTCGGGCGAAGGGGGTGGCTGTGACGCGCATCCTGTTGTTCGCGCTTGGGCTCGCCGCCGGCGGCGCCCAGGCCACCGATTTCTGGACCTCGCTCTGGCGCACCGCCGACCAGCGCGGCGAACAGTTGCTCCGTCAGGGCGACGCCGCCGCCGCCGCGCGCGCCTATGCCGACCCGCGCCGCCGCGCCTACGCGCAACTCCAGGCCGGCGACCCCGCGGCGGCGGCGAACGGCTACGCCGCCTTCGACGACAGCGACGCCCATTACAACCGAGGCATCGCCCTGGCGCGTGCTGGCGACCTGGACGGCGCGCTGAAGGCCTTCGAGACCGCCCTGGCGCGCGATCCCGGCAACGCCGATGCCCGCCGCAACCGCGAGCTGGTGGCGCGGGCGCTGAAGCAGGCCCCGCCCAGGAAACCGCCGCCGGAAAAGGACCGGGGTGGCGCCTCCGGGCAGCAGGCGCCGCGCGACACGAACGGCTCCGCTTCGCGGCGGACAGCGGATGACAGGAACCCGTCCGCCAGCGACGCCGGCGAGGGCGACAGGCCCGAACCTGGACACACGGGCGAGCGGTCGGCGCAACCAGGCGCCGATCAACGCCAGACGGCGGGTGACGATGCCGCCCAGGCCCGCCGTGACGCCGAGGCCGGTCTCCACGGTGACCGGCCGGATGGCCAGCCCAGACCGGGGTGGGTCGAAGTGCCACGCGACGAGCGGCAACTCGCGCGTGAACACTGGCTGCGGCAGATCCCGGATGACCCCGGCGGCCTGCTGCGGCGCAAGTTCATGATCGAACATCTGATGCGACAACAGGGCAAGACGCGATGAACCGGGATGAAACGGGCCGCAAGGGCCGCGCCGGGAGGGCGCCGGCGCCTGGCGACGACTCGAACATGACTGGCGCGACCGGATTCGCGCTGGCGCTGTTTCTCCTGCTGCTGTTCCACAGTCTGACCGTTTCGGCGGCCCTGCGGGCAGCGCTCGACCGCGACCGGGTGGCGAGTGGCGAATCGGTGCAACTCACCCTGAGTCGCGACGGCCCTGGCGACAGTCAGCCCGATCTGACGCCACTGCAACAGGACTTCGAGGTGCTCGGCAAGGCCAGCGGCAGTCGGGTCGAGATCGTCAATGGTCGCATGAGCGCGCAGGTTCAGTTGCGGCTCACCCTGATGCCCCGGCGCGAAGGCAGGTTGCGGGTACCCGAACTGACCTGGGCGGGGGAGCGCTCGCCGGCGCTGACACTCGAGGTCGGCGGTCGCGGCGGCGGTGACGGGACCGCGCCGTCCACGCACGTGTTCATCACCAGCACGCCGGCGAAGCAGACGCACTGGCTGCAGGCCGCCATACCGCTCAAGTTGCGCCTTTACACCGACCAGCCGTTGTTGCGGGCCAGTCTCTCGTTCAGCGGCAGTGGCGACGCCCAGGTCCGGCAGATCGGCCAGGATCGTCAGTACGGCGAGACCCGCGACGGCCGCCGCTATCAGGTGGTCGAGCGCGATTACCTGGTGTTCCCGCAGCGCAGTGGCCGCATCAGCCTGCCCGGGCCGGTGCTGGAGGCGCGGGTGGTGGACGCTCGTGCCGGCGACCCCCTTGCCGACGTCTTCTCCACGCCGTTCGGCAACCCCTTCGCCGGCATGATGGGCGGCACCCGGCCGTTGCGTATCCAGGGCAATGCCATCGTTCTCGATGTCCAGCCTCGCCCGGTGGCGGCCGGTGGCCAGGACTGGCTGCCGGCGCGGGCGTTGCGGCTGGAGGAAAGTTGGCGGCCGGCGACCGGCGCGATCCGCGCCGGCGAGCCGCTGACCCGTCACCTGCGTCTGAGCGCGCTCGGCCTCGATGCCGCGCGCCTGCCGGATCTGACCGCGCGCATGGCCCTGCCGGAGGGCATCAAGGCCTACCCTGACCAGCCACGATTGAATGACCAGGTGAAAGCGGACACCCTCGAGGGGAGTCGGGAACAGGATGTCGCCCTCATCGCCAGTCGTCCCGGTCGCTATACCCTGCCGGCGCTGCGCCTGAGCTGGTGGGACACCGAGGCCGCCCGCCCGCGCGAGGTTGTCTTGCCGGAACGCACGCTGGACGTGCTGCCCGCTCCGGTGGCCGCCTCGCCCGCCGACGCGGCCGACACGGCCGACACGTCATCCGGCGCGGTCGCCACCGACACGGGTTTCCCCTGGACCTGGCTCAGCCTTGCCCTGGGCCTGCTCTGGCTGGCCACCCTGGCGGCCTGGTGGAGGGCGCGTCGCGCCCGTCCGCGCCCACGGACGACGGTGGTGGCGGATGGCGTCGCGAGCGTGGATCCGATCGCCTATGGCGCCGCGCGCAAGGCGTTCCGCCAGGCCTGTCGCGAGCACGATGCGCTGGCGGCGCGCCGGCACCTCCTGGCCTGGGCGCGCGCCAACTGGCCGAGCGACCCGCCAGCGGGTCTCACGGCCCTGGCCCGCCGGCTGGCGGATGCCTCCCAGCGGGCGTTGCTGCGGGAACTGGATCGCGCCTGTTATGCCGGCGGCGACTGGCGGAGCGCGCAACTCGCGGAAGCGTTCACGACGCTGCCCGACGCGGCGGCAAGACCGGGTGACAAGTCGGAACGTCTGGCGGGCCTGTATCCCCGATAACCCGTCTCCAGGTTCAATCCTCAGCGGGGTTCAACCGGGGCAGGGTTTCTTCGGAGAACAGGGCGACCAGCAGGCCGGAAGCGAACATCGCGCCGCCCACCAGCCAGAAGGTGATTTCCAGGCCGCCGCTGACGGCGGCGGCGACGCCCAGCAGCAGGGCGCCGACGGCGTAGCCGAAGTCGCGCCAGAAGCGATAGATGCCGATGGCGGAACCGCGC
This sequence comes from uncultured Thiobacillus sp., assembly GCA_964581195.1. Taxonomy (GTDB): domain Bacteria; phylum Pseudomonadota; class Gammaproteobacteria; order Burkholderiales; family Thiobacillaceae; genus PFJX01. Next base: position 6,482 of record CAZONS010000126.1, read on the forward strand.
CAGTCCGGGTGGGCGATGTCGGCCACCGAGGCCGACAGGGTGGGATAGAGCAGCGCCATGCCCAAGCCCGAAAGCGTCGCCGCCAGGCCCAGGCCGACGGTCGAATCCAGCAGCGGCATCGCGGCGACGCCGCCGCCGCACAGCCACATGCCGAGGACGATGGGTTTGAGGCGGCCAACGCGGTCGGACAGCCGGCCGGTGAAGAATTGCGAGACGCCCCAGGTAAGGCCATAGGCGCCCACCAGCCAGCCGATCTCGGTCAGTGGCACGTCGCGCTGGAACAGCCAGACCGGGAAGATCACCCACATCCAGGCATCGACGAACTTTTCCACCAGGCCGGCCTGGCTGATGGCGGCCAGGCGTTTATCGCGCCAGGACACGAGGGTAAACATTTCCCAGGTGGAAGGCCGGGCCGAAACGTTCCTCGGATAGCGTGGCCGGGGTCCAGTGGCAGCGGCGTGTTGCTTCGCCTCCAGGCGCGCCCAGGGCAGGGTTTCCTCGACCCACAACAGCGTTGCCAGACCGGCGGCGCCGACCGCCGCGAGGCCGAACCACAGGAGGCCGGCGCGCGCGCCCAGGTGCTCCGCCAGATAGGCGGTAATGATGCCCGCCACCGCGACGCCGACATAGCCGGAAAACTCGTTGACGCCGATGGCGAAGCCGCGCTGGTCGCCGCGCGCCAGATCGAGCTTGGATGTCTGGGTCATCGACCAGGTGAAGCCCTGGTTGACGCCCAGCAGCACCGTGGCGGCGACGATCCAGCCCCAGGACGGCGCGAAATGGATCATCACGGGAATCGGCACGGCGGTCAGCCAGCCCCAGAACAGGACGCGCTTGCGGCCCAGGCGCTCGGACAGGCGCCCAGCGACGAAGTTGAGCGCCCCTTTCACCACCCCGAAGGCGACCACGAAGCTGGTGAGCAACAGGAAGGAGCCGCGCGGCACGCCGAATTCCGTCTCGGACAAGGCCGGCACGACGGTGCGCATCATGCCCAGGGTGAGGCCGACGAAGAAAACCTGCGCGACCTGGTGGGCGAATTGGTAAAGGTTGTCGCGGATGCCGTGGTTCATGGTGTGCTCTTTTGTAGGTCGGGTTAGCGGCTTTATCGCGTAACCCGACATGACGGGCGTCGTCGGGTTACGCCTTTGGGCTAACCCGACCTACAGCCTGGTCACTCCCGCGAATGCGGGAATCCAGCTCAGTAGGGTTACCGAAGGGTAGGGGCTTTGTCAGCGCCGCGCGCACTGGGTGGTGAATCGGTGCGCGTGGCGCACCCTACAGCCCGAGGTTGGCTTGCACCATCCTCTCCATTTCCGCCGGCCTTGGCGGAATCTCGCTGGTCAGTGCCGTCACGAAGGCGTCCCGGTCGAGTTTCAGCATCGGGTTCCAGCGTTTCTCGAAGCCGAGGGTGGAGCCGGGTTTCCCCGAAATCCCGGCGCCGCAGACGCTGCCGGCGACGTGGCCGGCGTAGAGCTCCATTTCATTGGGCAGGGTCAGCAGCTTGGCATGCAGGCTGTCCCAGATCTGTCCGGCCATCTCTGTCTCCTGGCCGGCCAGGTCGGGCCGGCCCACCGCGCCGACGAACAGGGTGTCGCCGGTCAGCACGAACCAGGGAGCGGCGGCTTCCTCGCCCATGCGCCGCTTGTCCGTCACCAGCAGGCAGATCGAATCCGGCGTGTGGCCGGGGGTGTGCAGCACGTCGATGTAAACGTTGCCCACATCGATGCGCTGTCCATCCTTCAATGGCTCGAACGGGAAGCGCACCCGTCCGGCGTTGGCCTCGTGCAGGCAATAGACGCCACCGCACTTCTCCGCCAGCGCGCGGCCGCCCGAGTAATGGTCGGCATGCACATGGGTGTCGATGACATGGGTGATCTTCACGTCCTGCTTCGCGGCTTCGGCCAGGAACCAGTCCTCGTCGCCCAGCACCGGGTCGACGGCGACCGCGACATGGCAGGAACCGCAGCCGAACAGGTAGGAAAGCGTGGCCTCTTGGGTGGCCAGTTGGCGGAAAAACATGGGAATCTCCTTTTCAGAATGTCAGGGCCTTGTCAGCCCAATGGGTCCAGTACGCCAGTTTCTCGTTTGCGCCGCGCTGGGTGCCGGGGAGGAGTTCCTCGTCCGACATGCCGCGCGCGTCCATGCACACGCCGCACACATCCACCCGTTCCGGCGCCAGGCGAATGATCTTGTTGAGCATGACTTGCAGGTTGTAGAAGCCGCCGGGCGGTTTTTGCCCGCGCTTGGCCACGAAAACGGCATCGCCCATCAGGAACACGCGGATTTCCTGCTCCGGTTCGTGGGCCAGGGCATTGGCGAGGCGCAAGGCGTTGTAGGGGCGTTCCGCGCCATAGGGCGCGTCGTTGAGGATGAACAGGGTTCTCATGGCGAGCCTCCCGGTCGGGTCAGAAATTCAGAATCCGGTCGGACCAGAGGGTCCAGTCGGTGAGTTCTTCCAGCGTGCCCTTATGCACACCCTCGGCCAGCATGTCCGCGGTCATGCCGCGTGCCTCCATGCAGGTGCCGCAGATGGCCACCTGGCCACGGCGCAATACCGGCTTCAACATGCGTTCGACGTTGTAGTAGCCCTGGGGGGTGATCTGGCCGGACTTGGCGCACATCACCGAATCGCCCATCAGGAACACGCGCACCTCCACGCCTTCCTTCCTGGCCAGGGAATCCGCCAGGCGCAGGCCGTTGTAGCTGCGTTCCGAGCCGTAGGGGGCGTCGTTCAAGATGACCAGGATGCGGTACATTTTTTTCTCCATCTCGTGAATTGCCGGCTCGGGTCTGTTGCAAACCCGGTTTTCAAGGGGATCATGCCGCAGATCAACTATTCAAACGATAGCTTGAACATACCATCGAATCATGTGGGTCGCCAGGGATTCCA